>DLMG01000324.1:0-1373 GCA_002479245.1 Verrucomicrobia subdivision 3 bacterium UBA7542
GCCGCGTTCCAATACAAGGATTACCACATCAACATCGTGGACACGCCCGGCCACGCCGATTTCGGCGGCGAGGTCGAGCGCATCATGAACATGATTGACGGCGTGCTGCTCGTGGTGGACGCCGCCGAAGGGCCGCAGGCGCAAACCCGCTTCGTCCTCCGCAAGGCGCTCGAAGCCGGCGCCAAGCCGATCGTCGTCATCAACAAAATTGACCGCGAGAACGCGAACCCGAAAAAAGTGCTCGACGAGGTTTTCGAACTTTTCATTTCGCTCAACGCCACGGACGAGCAACTGGACTTTCCGTTCGTTTATTGCTCGGCCAAGGCCGGCTACGCGAAACTCGACCTTGCGCACGCCAGCGACACGATGGGGCCGCTGTTCGACGCCATTGTGAAATACATCCCGCCGCCGCATGCCAAGGCGGGCGACGGTTTCCAGATTCTTGTCGCGAACCTCGATTACAGCGATTATCTCGGCCGCATTGCCTTTGGGAAAATTCTTGCGGGCAAGGTCAAAGCCGGTGAGCCAGCCTGCTGTTTGCACGGCCACGGCAAGATCACCCAGGGCAAAATCACGATGATTTACCACTTCGAGGGCCTGAAACGCATCGAGGTGCCGGAGGCGCATGCAGGCGACATCGTCGGCATCACCGGTTTCGAGGACGTGTTCATCGGCGAGACCATCGCGGACAAACCGGAACGCGGCGCGCTGCCTTATATTCCGATTGATCCGCCGACGATTCAGATGGAATTTGCCGTAAACGACAGTCCGCTTGCCGGCCAGGACGGCAAACTCGTCACCGCCCGGCACATTTGGGAGCGGCTGCAAAAGGAAATCCGCACCAACGTCGCCTTGCGCATCAAACAGACCGCCGATCCGAAAATTTTTGAAGTCGAGGGCCGCGGCGAAATGCAAATCGCCATCCTCGTCGAGCAAATGCGGCGCGAGGGTTATGAAGTTTTGGTTTCGCGCCCCGAAGTGCTCTACAAAAAGGACGCCAAAGGCAACATGCTGGAGCCGATTGAAAAATTGTTCCTCGAAATCCCCCAGGAATTCATGGGCGTCGTCATGGAAAATCTTTCCGGGCGCAAGGCTGAAATCACCAGCATGAACCATCACGCCGATCAGGTGACCATCGAAGCACTGATTCCCATGCGCGGCCTGATCGGGTTCGAGACTGATCTGGTAAACCAGACGCGCGGCCTTGGCGTAATGAGCCATCTCTTCCACGAATACGGTCCCGACCGCGGGGAAATCGCCGCGCGCAAGAACGGTTCGCTCGTCAGCATGGAAAGCGGCGTGGCGATGTCCTACGCCCTGAACATGATTCAGGAACGCGGCCGCCTGATGGTGGAACCGGGCGACGCCATTTA
>DLMG01000324.1:1468-16592 GCA_002479245.1 Verrucomicrobia subdivision 3 bacterium UBA7542
GCCGGCATGATTGTGGGCGAAAATGCGCGTGAAAACGACATCCCGGTGAATCCCTGCAAGGCGAAAAAACTGACCAACATGCGGTCGGTGGGCGATGGCAAGGGCATCCAGCTCACCGCGCCGCTCAAACTCTCGCTCGAACGCGCGCTGGAATACATTGACGTGGACGAATACGTGGAAGCGACGCCGAAAAATCTGCGGTTGCGAAAGAAGATTCTGAATGAAACGGCCAGAAAACGTTCCGAGAAAAGCCGTTCCATTAAAATCCTGTCCGAATAGCCAGACACGAATTCCACGAATTACGGCGAATCAACTGCTCGTCGCGCGCCACCAGGCAATTCCCCGAAATCCAGATGATGGTCCCATCCTTGCGGTAAATTTTGGACTCGAAACTGGTCAGCGTGTTGTGTTTCCTGCATCAACACCGGATGGATTCGGCTTTCCAACCCCGCAGCCCCAAAGTATCCTGCTTATCTGAAACATCATGCCCAGTGTTTTCATCAAAACCTACGGCTGCCAGATGAACGAGCGCGACAGCGAAGCCGTCGCCGCCCAACTCGTGGCCAAGGGTTACACCCTCGCGCCATCCGAGGCGGCCGCAGATGTGATTTTGCTGAACACCTGCGGCGTGCGCGATTTCGCAGAACGAAAGGCGATTGGCAAAATGCAGAACATCGCCGCGGATGTGCGGAAGAACCGGCCGGATGTCGTGCTCGGTTTCCTGGGTTGCATGGCGCAAAGCCGCGGACAGGAACTCATTGACCGTCTGCCGGACGTGGACCTCGTCCTCGGCACGCAGAAATTTCATCATGCGGCGGATTACCTCGACGAAATCCTTGCCGGTCGCCGCGATAAAATCGTGGACGTGGCGGCGGAGCCGGGCAGTGAAGCGACGATTCGCGAGCATTTGCTTTACGGAAATGTTGCTCGAAATGGCGACGGTCACAGACCGCCGCTACAAGTAACTGCCTTCGTCAGCATCATGCAGGGTTGCAATCAGTATTGCACCTTTTGCATCGTGCCTTACACGCGAGGCGAGGAACGCAGCCGCGGCATCGCCGACATCGTGGCCGAGTGCCGGCAGCTCGTGTCACAGGGCGTAAAGGAAATCACGCTGCTCGGCCAGATTGTCACCAGCTACGGCAAGCGCGGCGGGAGCAGTCGAGAGGCGAAGGTCGATGGTCGAGAGCCGGAAAACTTCCTGCCCTCGACCCTCGACTCTCGACCCTCGACTACGAAATCTCCCTTTGTTCAGCTCCTCGACGCCGTCCACGAAATTGAAGGGCTGGAACGCATCCGCTTCACTGCGCCGCATCCGAAGGGCTACGGCGACGATTTGATCGAGGCCTACGCGCGGCTGCCCAAGCTCGTCGAGAGCGCGCACCTGCCCGTCCAGAGCGGCAGTGACCGCGTCCTGAAATTGATGCACCGCGGCTACACGCGTGAACGCTTCCTCGGCATCGTAAAAAAATTGCGCGGCGCCCGGTCGGACATCGGCATCACGACGGACATCATTGTCGGTTTTCCGGGCGAAACCGAGGACGACTTCGAACAAACCCTTTCACTCGCGCGCGAAGTGCAATTCGACAACGCCTACATCTTCAAATACTCGCCGCGCCGCGACACGCCCGCCGCCGGAATGCCAGGCCAGGTTCCGCTGAAAATCCGCGAGGAACGCAATCATCGTTTGCTCGAAACGATCAATGAAATTGGCAGGCGCAAATACGATTTATTCATCGGGCGGCGGACGCAAATCCTCGTCGAAGGGCCGAGCAAAAAGAATCCGGCGCGGATGACCGGCCGGACGCGCTGCAACAAGATTGTGGTGTTCGATCACGCAGGGCGGGAGCATCGCGGCCAGCTTCTGGACGTAAAAATCACCCGCGCCGGCTCCTTCACGCTTTACGGCGACCCGGCGATTGTGAATTTGTAGCTGCAGACGTCAGTCTGCGCTGAAATAATTCGCGACGAAGATTTTCGAACCGAGAAGTTTGCGCCGACTAACGTCGACGGCCTACAAAATATTGGGTAGCCGCGAACGTCAGTTCGCGCTAAAATTTCCCCGTGAGCCTTGAATTTCTCGATGCTCCCAACGTTTTCGGGCGAAGACCACGTTCGGATTTCTCCCACTACCTGCCGCGGTTGAAACGGGAGTTCTACCAGGCCGACGCCGTCATTTTCTGGACCATGCCGGTTTCCCATCGTAAGCAGGGCTGGCTTACCGACTGTTTTCACGTCACGTTTCGCGAGATAATGCTTCACGCGGCGGCGCGTGAAGGATTGGTATGTCCGGCTTACTGCCTGATGCCTGACCACATTCATCTTGTCTGGATGGGGCTGCGCTGTGACACCGACCAGCGCAACGGCATCAAGTTTCTACGTGCCCAGATCGGTCCGTTCCTCAAACCGGCTAAATTCCAGCATCAAGCTTACGATCACGTGCTCTCAGCCAAGGAACGGCAGCGGCACGCTTTCAGCCTTGCCTGTGCGGATTATGTTCTGCTCAATCCGTTGAAGGCCGGACTGGTCAAAAAGCCGGGAGACTGGCCGTTTCTTGGTGCAATAATTCCGGGCTGTCCGCGCGCGAATCCGTTTGATGCCGGCTACTGGCCGTGGTTTTGGAAGCACTACTTTGACGCGCGCGAACCGGGGATTGAGAAGCGCCTCCTGCCGCCGCGCGAAATGGAATGACGGCTGTAGCCGCGGACGTGTAGTCCGCGCTAAAATCATTCGCGCAGAAGGCTTCCGAACCGGGAAGTTGGCGCCGACTGACGTCGGCGGCTACGAAACCGAAAGTAGCCGCGGATGTGAATCCGCGCTGATCTTCTTCCCAACGATTCATTCAGCCATGGGAGTCGCTGATTTACGAAAAGTCAGCGCCGACTGACGTCGGCGGCTACGAATTTTACGGCAACCCGGCTATTTTGAGTGCGGTGGGTTGTCCAGATTGAATTTTTCGTGTCCTTTTGTGTCCATTCGTGGTTAGCTTTCTGAAAATGAAACTGTCATTGCTTTCAATTTTACTCGGGGTCGGCGTGAGCGTGCCGCAGATTTACGGCCTCACCAGGCCGGCGCAGTTCGCCGCCGCCGTGCGCAAGTTTCCGCGTTCATTGCCGATTGGCTGCATGTTGATGCTGTTGGCCACGGCGTGGTTTGTCTGGAACGTGAACATCGAACCGATCGCGGATTTCTCGGCTTTTAAACCGTATATGATGGCCGGTTTTACGGCGGTGGGAATTTTGGCGTGCATTTTTGTGCAGGACTTTCTGGCCGTGCGCGGCTTGGCCGTCGTGATGCTGTTGCTGGCGAAATTGATGGTGGATACCGGGCGTCCGCATCTGGGCGAATCGCCATTTGTGCTCGTGATTCAAATTTGGGCCTACCTGCTCGTCGTCGCGGGCGGTTGTTTTACCGTGTGGCCATGGAAACTGCGTGACATTTTAAATTGGGCGACGGCGACGGACGAACGCATCCGCATTGGCAGCATCATCCGTCTGGCGTTCGCGGTATTCGTGCTGATTCTTGGTCTGACCGCCTTCCGCGCGATGTGAGCGCAATCAAACCCAGGATTCTGGTCATTCGCGGCGGGGCCATCGGCGATTTTATTCTCACCCTGCCGGCCATTGCCGCCTTGCGGCGCCAGTTTCCCCAGGCGCACCTGGAGGTGCTCGGTTATCCGCACATCGCCCAACTCGCGGTGGCGGGTGGTTTGGCGGACCGGGTGCAACCGATTGAAGCGCGCGGGTTGGCGGGCTTTTTCGCCCGCGGCGGCACGCTCGAACCGGATTTGATGGATTACTTCTCCGAGTTCGACGTGGTGATTTCGTATCTCTACGACCCGGACGAGATTTTCAAAAACAACATCTGCCGCTGCTTGGTTGGACAATTCATCGTTGGTGCGCACCGGCCGGACGAAGCGGACCGAATTCACGCCACGCAGGTTTTTCTCAAGCCATTGGAACGACTCGCCATCTTCGACGCGGACCCTGTGCCGCGTCTTTCCTTCAACCCTCAACCTCTTGGCGCAGCGAATCCCGCGCCTGCGGGAGAAGACGGCTCAACCCTCAACCAACTTGCCCTCCATCCCGGCAGCGGCAGCGAAAAGAAAAACTGGCCGGAAGCCAAATGGGCCGGGTTGATTCAACAGGTCATGGCGACGACCAACTGGGATCTGCTGCTGGTTGGCGGTGAGGCGGAGGGCGAACGCTTGCGACGATTGGCTGCGTTGCTGCCGCCCGCACGTTGTGCCATCGCCCAAGGTCTGCCGCTTGCGGAACTGGCACGACGAATCCAATCCTGCGCAGCTTTTGTGGGGCACGATTCGGGCATCACGCACCTGGCGGCGGCGGTGGGATTGCCGTGCGTTGTCCTGTGGGCGGACACGCTGGAAGAGGTCTGGCGGCCGCAAGGCGAACAATTGGTCGTTTTGAAGGAAATCACCGGCGTGCGGGCCATCAGCGTGGAAAAAGTGATGAACGAATTGCGCAAGCTGGTTCGGGAATGATGGGCACAGTTGCCACTGTTCGGTGTCCCGCCTTTAGGCGATTTGCCATGGCTGTCCCGTAGGACGGAACGGTACCCTCAACCGCTCCCAATAAGGCTTCTCCGACTTGGGTTGACGAACATGGCTTTGTAGTTGACCTTTTTTGGCACAGCTTGTGCATTGTTGATGGATAAACTTTTATAAATTGGCCAAAACCATGAGCAACAATCCATCTACCAAGCTGGGGAAAAAGAAGATTGCCGGGAAACGGGTCGTGAACCATCGGCGGGTCGCCGTCAGCAGGGCGGTCAAAACATTCAACTCAAAGAGTCCGAAAGCCGGCCTCAAGGCCTTTTTCCATTCGCCATCCTGTCACGCTCTCAAGTTGCAAATCTGCGACATCGGCCGCCGCCTCTGGCAGCGAGCGTATGTGGACGGCAACGGCGGCAACATCGCCATCCGCGTTGGCAAGGACATCGCGCTTTGCACACCCACCCTCGTGAGCAAGGGGTTCATGAAACCCGAAGACCTGTGCCTGGTGGATTTCAAGGGCAACCAGCTTTTCGGCGCAAAACGACGCACCAGCGAAATTCTCATGCACCTGCAGATCATGAAACGCCAGCCGCGCACGGTGGCCGTGGTGCATTGCCATCCGCCGCATGCCACGGGCTTTGCGGTGGCGGGGATTGTGCCGCCCACGTGCCTGATTCCGGAATTTGAAGTGTTCGTTTCCGCCGCCATCGCGCCGTATCGCACGCCCGGCACGCCGGAGTTGGGCCGGCAGATCGCCGGCCTGGTGGACAAACACAACGTCATTCTCATGGCCAATCATGGCGTCGTTTCGTGGAGCCATAACAACGTGGAGGACGCCTACTTCAAGATGGAAATTCTCGAATCCTACTGCCGCACCATCCTCGTCGCTTCGCAATTGGGCCGGACGCCAAACACCATTTCGCCCGCCCAACTGCAGGACCTGCTCAAGATCAAAAAAAGCCTCGGCATCCCCGACCCGCGTTTCGGCCTCAAGGAAGGCGAACCCTGCGACAACGACGAATAGCATCCGGGGTCACCTGCGCTGTGCCGCCCGGGGATGGAGCCGGCGCTCCCAGGGAGAGGAATTGGGGTTATGGAATCCAGCCTGCGACTTGCGCCAGTTTAACCATCAGGTAAGCCACGCCGCCGCTGGCCGGAATCGTCATTATCCACGCCCAGAGGATGCGTTCGACCACGTCGAATCTGAGATAATTAAATCCTTTTGCGCAGCCGACCCCCATGATGGAGGTGGTGACAACGTGCGTGGTGGACACGGGCATTCCGAAACAGGCGGCGGTGACCAGCACCGTGGCGCTGGTGGTTTCGGCGGCGAAACCGTGAACGGGATGGAGACGGACCATTTTGTGTCCAATGGTTTTGATGATTCGCCAGCCACCCAAGGCGGTGCCGGCGCACATTGTCAGGGCGCAAAGCACTTTGATCCACGCGGCAATGGCCAGCGGCTGGTTCGCTTCCGGCGGCGCGGTGCGCAAAAACGACAGCCAGCCGGGAAGCTGATCGAACATGCCACTGCTGGTGCCGGTCAGCAACACCAGCGCGATGATGCCCATGGTTTTTTGTGCGTCATTCATGCCGTGGCTGATACCCATAAAACCCGAACTGCCAAGCTGAAGGATGCCGAAGGTTTTGTTAACCGCGGCTGGCCGCCAGTTGCGCAACAGGAAGTAAAGCGTTCCCATAACCAGGAAGCCAAAAACCAAACCGAAAACGGGAGATAAAATCATTGGAACAATAACTTTCCAAATCAGTCCTGTGCCCAACCACCAATGTTTTGAACTGGGGACGGACCAGACCAGGACATTCCAATTGTTGTGGGCGGCAGCCAGACACGCCCCACACAAACCGCCGATGAGCGCGTGCGACGAACTTGACGGCATCCCAAACCACCACGTCAACAGGTTCCAGAGAATGGCGGCAACCAGGGCGCAGATCAGGACCTCGGACGTGGCAACTTTTGGGTCAACGAGGCCGGAAGCAATCGTGGTGGCAACGGCACTGCCAATGAAGGCGCCACCCAGATTGGTGACCGCCGCCAGCATGACGGCCTGGCGCGGCGACAACACCTTGGTGGCGACGACGGTGGCGATGGAATTGGCCGTGTCGTGAAAGCCGTTGATGTAGGTGAACACCAGCGCCGCCAGGATGACGAGAAGGATGAGGGTCATCGTGCGCGGTCAGGAATTTTTGAGCACGATGTGCATGACCACGTTGCCGGCGTCGCGGCAGCGGTCAATGACCTTTTCCATCAATTCAAAAAGGTCGCGGATGACCATGGTTTTCGTGGCCTCGTAGCGTCCGCTGTAAAGGTCTTTCAGCAAAACCCCCATCAACCGGTCTGCCTCATTTTCGAGATACTGGAGCTTGGTGTTCAACTCGTGAATTTTTTCCAGATGCCGCATGTCACGAAGCTGCTTGACCATGGTCAGCACCACGTCGGTGGCTTGTTCCATGATTTCAATCTGGCGGGTAAAATCCATGTCTTCAAGGTGTTGATGGCCGAGGTTGATGCGCTCCGCCAGTTTCTCGACCGTCTTGGGAATTTTGCGAAGTGCCAGCGACAGTGCCTCAATGTCCTCGCGTTCGAGACCGGTCACAAATGTTTTCACCAGTTCCGCGGTGATCTGCTCCGCAATCTTTTTCTCCTTGCGGCGCGCGAGTGTAAGATCGTCCAGACCTTTGGCGGACGCGGGGGATTTGATCAACTCGATGACCAGCCGGACGCTTTCGTGGGCTTCGCTGGCGGCGTCTTCCAGCAGTTGATAAAACCGGTCACCTTTTCCGAAGAGCAATTGCAGTGAAAACATGGTTGGAACAGGGTCTGGAAAACGCGCGAAAAGTCCATCAAATTCTGGTACGGAGACTGATTAACTGATTACGAGCGATTTTGGTATGAGTTCTGGGAGCGCCGGCCTGTCGCGCCGAAGCTTCAGAGCGAAGGCTGACGTCTCGCCGGCTCCGCTACGACAACAGACTTATCCGCTCGCCGGCGGGACGCCAGCGCTCCCAAGGGGAAAATGGCGGTCGTGCCCGGCTAAAATTGAGTCGCTGAAAATCCGCCGGCGGTGTAAATTCCGCACTGTATGGCGATGGCGGACATCAGACGGGAATACTCGCTCGGCGGCTTGAATCGCGCGGACTTGGACGCGAATCCGCTCGCGCAGTTCAATCGGTGGTTTGCGCAGGCGGCATCGGGCAGTCGCTGGCGGAAAATCGGTATTGCGCTCTACAAACTCTGGCACGCCATTCCCGGCCACGTGCCGATTGACGTGAATACCATGGTGCTCGCCACGGTGGACAAGGCCGGCCGGCCTTCAACCCGCGCGGTGTTGCTCAAGGGTGTGGACGAACGCGGCTTCATTTTTTATACGAACTACAACAGCCGCAAGGGCCGTGAACTGGCGGAAAATCCCGGCGCCGCGCTGACTTTTTATTGGCCGGATTTGGAACGGGAGGTCTGTGTTGCGGGCACGGTGAGCAAATTGTCACCTGATGAATCGGAGGCGTATTTCAAAAGCCGTCCGCATGGCAGCCGCCTTGCCGCATGGGCATCGAATCAAAGCAACGTGGTCGCCGACCGCGCGGCGCTGGAAAAAAAATGGGACGAAATGGCGGCGAAATTTCCCGGCGACGTGCCGCTGCCGCCGAACTGGGGTGGTTATGTTTTAAAGCCGGAGCGGATTGAATTCTGGCAGGGCCGGCTGAACCGGCTGCATGACCGTTTTTGTTACACCCGGCAGGCCGACAATTCGTGGAAGCTGGAACGGCTCGCGCCGTGAACCGGGAAGCGGGCGACCGGTCATTGCTTTGGACCGGCAGGCGGATTCTCTTTGCTGCCCGGGTTGGGAATCATGGTGGTATCCGCCTCCACCATTTCTTCCAACGTGATAATATTCATGCCCGACGTGGAATGCGCAGCCTTGGGTTTGGTTGGTTCGTCCGGGATTGGTTTGGGCGGCGGTTCTTTCGACTCGGGTGTGGGCACGGGCCCGGCGGTTGGCGGCGGCTGGGTGGGCGGCCTTTTTTTTGTGATCAGAATGGTGTCGCCGTCGTCGGCTGAATAATTTTCCTCGGCCCGCACACGGGCGGTTTCCGCGAGCAGGGCTTCCCACTGGCGTTGCACGGTGCGCGCGGGCGGCGCCCGGAATGGTACCAGGCGAAATTCACCGTCGGTCAAAGACAGCAATTGGTGGAAGGCCTTTTCTCCGACCAGCTTTCCGGTCGAGGCATGAACAATGGCGCCACCTTCAATGTAAATCTCGCCGGCGGTTTGCTGGTTCCGGACTTCAAGGAGCGAGGAGTTGCCGCCCACGCATTCCAGTTGGATGACATTGTACAATCCATTCTCGCTCAAGGTGCTGACAAAATCGTCGCTGTCCTCCCACCGCAGGAGGCTGGTCAGCAGATTGAAAATGAGCCTCCACCCGTCCTCGTCGCCCGGTTTTAAGAGGAAAAGTTCCGCTCCGTTGGCCAGGCAGGCGGCGCGGTGGCGGTCATCGCTTTCGCCGGTCAGAACAACTTTTTTGATGTTGGGATATCGCTGGTGGATGAGGCCAAGCAACTGGATGCCGTCCAGCAGCGGCATGCCAATGTCCAGCACGACCAGGTCAATCAGCTTTTGTTGCAGGATGGCCAGCGCCTTGTCCGGGGAGGCGGCCGTATGGATTTCCCAGGTTATATCCTTCCGGGTACCAAACAAATCGGTGACCATTTCGAGGAAGGCCATGCTGTCATCCACGAAAAGCACGCGATATTGTTTCGGGGTGCCGCCCGCGACTTCAGGTTTTTTTACCGGGGCCGGCGCGGCCGCTGGGGACGCCGCGGAGGGGGCTGGCGCGGTGATTTCGAGACGCAATTCCACCTCGCCCAGGCGCAAGGTTTGCCCGGGCTGCAGGACGGCCTCGGTAATGGTCTGGCCTTCGATGAACGTGCCATTGGTTGAGCGCAGGTCGCGAACGACGAGTTCGTTGCCGCGCAGCAACACTTCGCAATGCTGGCTGGAAACCGATGTTTCAACGATTTGAAACGCATTCTTATCACCGCGCCCAATCGTGACCCAGCGCGTCCCCAGTTCATATGACGATCCGGTCAATCCGGGATTGATGGCAACGAGCCTGGACATACGAAACAAATATTTTTCGGACGCGGTTTTATAAAAAAAGTTTTAGTCAAAGAAAAAGTTGGTCTTAACCAATCCTTTGTCAAATCAATTCCTGATGATGGATCCGCCGGCGTTGTGAAATCGGCGTTAAAACTTGTAAGCCAGGCCGCTGATGAGCCTCACGTCGTTGTCCTTGCGGCCGGGTGCGGGCTGGTTGATGAAGTTGTCCTGCAAGGTGACCCGGAGGCTTAATGTTTTGGTGAGCGAAGCTTCAGCTCCAACTTCAGCGTTGACCAGAAAGTTTGCCAATTTGTTTATCTAGGGCAGGAACTCGGCCTTTTCCCAGAACCGCGCGCCGTCGTTCAGTTTATGTTCAAACCGTTCCGCCAGACGCAGGGTCGCGTAAGTGGTATCCACGCCGCCGAGGCGTTGGGTTATCAGACCGGGACCGAATTCGCCAGCAAAGGTCGTGTTCGTGGTCTTGACAAAATAATAACCGGCACCGGGGCTGAATGTGAAACGATATTGCAGATCGGCGATGCCATCGTGCAGACCCTCAAAATTAAAGAAGCCGTAAAAGCGTTCGCCGAACAGGTGGTTGTATTGGCTGACTCCGTGCAGCGTTTCATTGTTTTTGACGGAATCACTTTCACCATACGCGCCATCCATACCGAACATGAACTCGTTGGCCGGTGTTTTCATGCGGGTTTTAAAAGCAGCGGTGGTCAACAGCGTGTCGCTGTTTCCCTTGGTGAGCGAAAGCCCCGCCGAGACGCTGCTTTCCCAGGCCGGTTTGTTGGTTGAGACAATGGCGGTTTGCGGGGTGCCACCGGGGTTGCCAACCTTGGCCAGAACGGCCATGGCGTTGCTGCTTTCCGAAACCGCCTTGTTGGTTGAGACCACGGCGGTTTGATTGGTGTCGGCTGCGTGACCGGACACGGCCAGAACTGTCAGAACAAATATGGCGAAAATGCGTCTTTTCATGAATCTTTTACGCCAACAATCAGACTTGGGGAACCTGATGCGGCAGATTACCTGGCTGGCGGGGGATGTTTGAAAATTATTTCGCCGGCTCTTCCCCGGCGGCGGAATCTTCCTTGTCCTCACCGATGACGGACGCGATGGCTTGAAGTTTGTCGCCGGAATCCAACTCGATGAGCTTCACGCCCTGCGTATTACGACCGGCTTCGCGGATGCCATTTACAGAAATGCGCACCATCTGGCCTTTGACAGTGATGAGCATGATTTCATCCGCGTCCCGCACGGTGAGCGCACCAATGACCGCGCCGGTTTTCTCGGTGGTCTTCATCGTGATGATGCCTTTGCCGCCGCGCGATTGAGGTCGGTATTCCTTGAAGTCCGTCCGTTTGCCAATGCCGTTTTCGCCGGCGACCAGCAGTTTGGCGTCCGGTACGACAATGGCCAACGCTACAACTTCATCGCGTTTCTCCAATTTAATGCCGCGCACACCGGCGGCTGACCGGCCCATGGAACGAACGTCCGACTCGTTGAAATGGATGCTCATGCCATCCCGGGTAATCAGCACGACGCCGTCCCCGGAATCTTTAACCTCATCTTTTTCAATGATGCTGCCACGGGTCAGTTTGACTTCGATGAGCGTGTCACCGGGATCAATGCCGATGGCGATGATGCCGCCTTTGCGCACATTGGAGAATTCATTGAGCGAAGTTTTCTTCACCGTGCCCTGTTTCGTGGCAAAGAAAAGTTCGCCGGGCTGTTCCCACGTGACGTCTTCCTTGTTCGTGTTGGTCTTGGAAAGAACGCGAATCAACGCGGCGATGGTCTCGCCCGCCTTCAATTCGAGCAAATTGGCGATGCTCCGGCCCTTGGCGGCGCGGCCCATGTCAGGAATTTCATGCACGCGCTCAACATACACACGGCCGGTGTTCGTGAAGAACATGAGGTAATCGTGTGTGCTGGCCGTGAACAAATGCTCGATGAAATCATTGTCCTCATCCGTCGCACCCTCTTTCGTCGTCATGCCGATGACGCCCTTGCCGCCCCGGCGCTGGGCGCGATAGGAACTGACATTCGTGCGTTTGAGGAGACCGTTGTGCGTAAGTGTGATGATGACGCCTTCGTTGGCGATGAGGTCTTCGATGTTGATCTCGCCTTCGTCGGGCATGAGGTCGGTCAGGCGTGGGGTGGCGTATTTCTCTTTGATCGCCTTCAATTCGTTCTTGATGATGGCCAGCACGCGGGCTTCCTTCACAAGAATGTCCATCAAATCTTTGATGCGCTTGAGGAGTTCCCTGTATTCGCCTTCGACCTTGTCAATTTCCAGACCGGTCAATTGATACAGGCGCAATTCCAGAATGGCGTCCACCTGCCGCTCGGTCAGCGCATACCGGCCTTTGGTCAGGCGTGACTCGTTGCGAATCAAAATGCTCCAGCGCTCGACCTGCTTCTGCGTCCACTCGAAGGCCAGCAGCTTGACCCGGGCTTCCTCGCGCGTCTTGCTGCCGCGGATGATTTTGATGAAATCGTCGAGGTTGGCCAGCGCGATGAGATAGCCTTCGAGAATTTCCGCGCGTTCCTCGGCCTTCTTCAATTGGAACCGTGTCCGGCGCAACACGACCTCGCGGCGGTGCTCAATGTAGCAATTGATGAGTTCCTTCAGTCCGAGCGTCTTGGGCCGGCCATGGTCAATCGCCAGCATGTTGACGGCAAAGCTCGATTCCAGCGCGGTCTGCTTGTAAAGATTGTTGATGACGACCTTGGCGATGGCGTCGCGCTTGAGTTCGACGACCACGCGGGTGTTTTCGTCCGATTCATCGCGAATGGCCGTGATATCGGTGAAGCCTACCGTTTTTTCGTTCACCAATTCGGCGACGCGCTCGACGAGCACCGCGCGGTTGACGTTGTAAGGAATTTCCGTGATGACGATTTGTTCCTTGCCGCCCTTGAGTTGTTCGACCCCGACCTTGCCACGAACCTTGATGCTGCCGCGGCCCGTCGTGAAGTATTCCTTGATGACTTCCAACCCGCACACCATGCAGCCGGTCGGGAAGTCCGGGCCTTTGATGAATTTCATCAGGCCCTTGACCGTGATGTTCGGGTCGTCAATCTGCGCGCAGACGCCGTCAATGATTTCGCCGAGGTTGTGCGGCGCCATGTTCGTGGCCATGCCGACGGCGATGCCCGTGCCACCGTTGACGAGCAAATTGGGAAAGGCGGCGGGGAAAACGGTCGGCTCGGTGCGGGTCTCATCGTAGTTGGGAACGAAATCCACCGTGTCCTGATCCATGTCCTCCATCAGCACCGCGCCGAGATGCGCCAGCCGCGCCTCGGTGTATCGCATGGACGCCGGCGGATCACCTTCGACGGAACCGAAGTTGCCCTGGCCGTCCACGAGCCGTTCGCGCATGGCCCACGGCTGCGCCATGTGGACGAGCGTCGGGTAAATCGCCTGGTCACCGTGCGGATGGTAATTGCCCATCGTTTCGCCGACGATTTTGGCGCACTTGATGTGCTTGCGGTTCGGCATGACGCCGAGTTCATTCATGGCGAAAAGAATGCGGCGTTGCGAAGGTTTGAGGCCGTCGCGCGCGTCGGGCAACGCGCGGGAAATGATCACGGACATCGAGTAATCGAGAAACGAATTCTTGATTTCCTCGGCGACGTTGACCTTGGCGATTTTTTCTCCGGAGGCGAACAGCGGGGTGTTGCTCGCGGGCAGTTGTTCGGAACTATTGTCGGGCATAATTAAAATCAGTTGGCAGCGGTTAAGTCCTCCAGTTTCGCCGGGACCAGCGCAATGGCAAATTGTTCACAGGCGGCGCGAATTCGTCTGTCAGTTGCCGACATCATGCCGCTGTGGTGCAAATCACAGGTGGCGACGTGCAGGGCGTCCAATGTTCGTAACGGAATGTGCGGATGACACGCTTGTTGTATCGCACTCGCACGCTCAAGCACGGCGCGAGTCAGAGGAAACAAACTAAGAGACTCTTTCTCGATCATCGCAACAAATTTCTCGGCAGCGGTCGCGCGTTCGGGTGGCGTGATATATCCGCGCTGCTCTTTGGAAAGCAGCGCGGAACGAACTTCGGTCAGGGCGAGTTCCGAGGTCACAAATTTATGGCCAACCAGATTGCGCCCGAACCATTCGCTGTCCGCTTCACGCACAAGCAGTTTCACGATAATCGCCGAATCGAGATACATTACATTGTTACCAGCCACGCGAGTCCCGGTCTTCGCGAATAATTTCTTCTGCCGAAGGACCGCCATGAATTGGTTGTTTCAGGAGGTAATCCCCCATGCCTTGGAAGACCTTTCCGGGTTCATCCATCTCCACCTTCACCAGCTTGGCTTTAGGCTTGCCGTCACTGGTGATGGTGATTTCCTGTCCGGCGGCCACCAATTCCAGCAGTGCTGACAGGTGCGTCTTGGCCGCGCGGACGCTGATGACTTCACCAATGCCCGGTGCGATGGTGACTTCTTTGAGCACGGCCGGTTGCGGCTTATGCACTGGGTATTTGAGCGTTTTTGCTTTCATTCATCCAATGTAGTCACACGTGACTACATTTGCAAGCCTTTTCTTTCTAAATATCCAGGTTCCGTACATTGAGCGCGTTGTCCTCAATGAACTGGCGGCGTGGCTCGACTTCCTCGCCCATCAATTTGGTGAACATTTCCTCGGCATCAACGGCGTTGGTCAGATCAATGCGCAGCAGTTTGCGCCGCGACGGATCCATCGTCGTCTCAAACAGTTCCTTCGGATTCATCTCGCCCAGACCCTTGAACCGCTTGATGGACAGCCCGCGCTTTCCGACCTCTTTCACTCCGGCAAGAATTTCCGGAATGGAAAACAGCGGCGTCACCGTCTCGCGCTCTCCCTCGCCTTCAATCAATTCAAACAACGGTTTGTCCTGTCCGGCGTAGTGCTCGATGCTGAAACCTTTTTTGTCGAGCTTGGACAGCAATTCAACAATGGCCTTGCTTTCATGCAGCTCAATATGCCGTGCGCGCCGCGTCGAACCGTTTTTCTTCTCGAAGGTTGTCGTGTCGCCTTCTTCCTCGCTGCCGAATAATTTCAAATCGGCATTCTTGGTGCCAAATTGCGCCAATTCGTCCTCGGTGTGAAAATAATGCACCGTTTCGTCATTGCCTTCGCGCACCTTGACCAGATGCCTTGGCAGATCGCCGGTCTTCTTTTGGCGATGCTCGACGTATTCGGCAAAATCGCCACCATGACGCCGCAGCGCGCTGGCGTATTTGTCGAGCGATTCGAGCAGTTCCAGAATTTCCGCGAGTTGCTTTTGGGAAAGCTCCTTTTTGTCGGAAAGGTTCTTTAAACGCACCTCTTCCGTGCCGAGTTCGAGCAGAATTTTATTCAACCGCGCGTCGTCATCAATGTATTCAACGCGCTTTTTGCGCGCGATCTGGTAAAGCGGCGGCTGCGCGATGTAAACGAAGCCGTTTTTGATCAGCGCGGGCATTTGCCGGTAGAAAAACGTCAGCAACAGCGT
>DLMG01000325.1 GCA_002479245.1 Verrucomicrobia subdivision 3 bacterium UBA7542
CCGGTAGAGAAATTTCGGTTAGCGCAAATGGCTGCTGCGAGTTGAGACAACTCGCGCTCCGGGTGCGTTCGTAAAACCTTACTTCACGCCGACCAGGTAACCGAAGCGCTCGCGGAATTGTTCCGGCGTCATTCCCACCACGCCGGCGCATTGGGTGAGTTGTTTCGCGTTCTCAAAATCCTCGCGTTCCAGCCGGATCATGTAGGCGCAGGCGCATTCGTAGGCCTCGCCGTCCACGTTGACCTTGCGGTTTTGCATGCGACCGGTTTTTGGGTCGAGCATTTTGTCGAACGGCAGCGGAATCATTTTGCCGTTCACGAAGCTGATGATGGCGCCGTATTTGTCGGCCTCGGGCGACAGCAAAAACTTCACCGCGGCATAACCCAGGTCACGTGTGTATTCGGCGTCGAAGGGGATGGGATCGGCGCAACGGAGTTCGTAGCCGAGGTCCTTGTCAATGAAGGCCATTTTAATGCCGAGCTTTTCCAGGCGGGTTGTCAGCAGTTCCTTCATCAGGCGGCCAAATTCAATTTCGCCCAGGCGCAAATGGCCGTGCTCGTCACGAACGACTTTGCCGAAGCGTTCGAGCTGGCCTTCCGGCAGCGCCTTGACCAGTCCCTGCTCGCCCATCGCCTCGATGAGGCCCTCAGCCAGAACCACGAGGCCGTATTGCGAACCTTCGGCCTGGCGCTTGATGATGGAGCCGATGATGATGTCGCAAACTTCGTCCACGGTAACCGGCCGGTTGCGGAATTCCTCCGGAATGATGGCGAGCGTGGCCGCAGCGGCCTTGGCGATGCCGAGCGCAAGATGCCCGGCCGCGCGTCCCATGCTGATGATGAGATACCAGCGCGAAGTGGTGCGCGCGTCCTCCATCAGGTTGCGAACAATGTAAACGCCGTAGTGCCGCGCCGTTTCATAGCCGAACGTCGGCGTGGACCCCGGCAGGGGCAGGTCATTGTCAATGGTCTTGGGCACGTGCGCGACGCGGATTTTTCCTTTGCTTTGTTTGGCCACGACGCTGGCGGAAAATGCCGTGTCGTCCCCGCCAATCGTCACGAGGGCGGTGATGCCGAGCTTTTCAAAGACGCTGAAGACATTTTTCATCTGCTCCGCGGACTTGGTAGGGTTCGTGCGCGCGGTGCCGAGAATTGAGCCGCCCCGGATGTGAATGTCCTTCACGTCGCGGATGGACAGCGGACGGCAATACTGCGCCTCGCCCTGCGCCAGCCACTTGAAACCGTCGCGGAAGCCGATGACTTCGTAACCTTGATTGATGCCTTCAATGGTGGCTGCGGCGATGACGCCGTTGAGGCCCGGGGCCGGGCCGCCACCGACCAAAATTCCTAATCTGCCTTTGCTCATTTAATGGTGATGGGTTCGTTAATTTGTAAAACTGTAATCACAGCAGGATGCCAAGCACCGGAAAGAATTCAATTCCATTCTTGCCATAATCAAACCACTATTTGCTTAAATGAAACCGGCTGTTTTTCTCGACCGCGACGGGGTGTTGATTGAGGAAAGGAATTATCTGCACCGCGTCGAGGACGTTGCCTTCCTCCCCAGGGTGGCGGTGGCGCTGAAGCGTCTCTCGGATGCCGGGTTCAAATTGTTCATTGTCTCAAACCAGTCCGGCGTCGGGCGCGGCTACTTCACGCTTGCGGACGTGGAGCGCGTGAACAAGCATTTGTGCCGCGAACTGGCCCGGGCCGGCGTGCGGCTGGAAAAAATTTACATCGCGCCCGAAGCGCCCGGCCAGCCAAACCGTGGACGCAAGCCATCACCGCAGTTTTTGTTCGACGCGCGCGACGAGTTCGGTGTGGACCTGGCGCAAAGTTTCATGATCGGCGACAAGCTGATTGACTTGGAATGCGGCTGGAACGCCGGAGTCAAAACGAGTATTCTGGTCCGCACCGGCTACGGCGCAAAACTTGAACGGAAATCGCCGGAACCACTCAAACTTGCGGTGATTGTGGACGATTTGAACGGCGCGGCGGATTGGATTTTGAAACAGAAATGGTAGGGACGCGCTGCCGTGCGTCCTGGTCCCGCAATGCGGGATCGGCTCTACCAGAGAATTTTAATTTATGTGCGGCATCATTGGATACGTCGGTAAAAAGGCGGTTTCGCCCATCCTGCTCGAAGGATTGCGGCGGCTGGAATATCGCGGCTATGACAGCGCAGGCGTGGCCGTGCTGGACGGTGACGAACTGCTCGTACGCAAGAAAAAGGGGAAAATCAGCGAAGGCCTTGCCCGTCTTTTGAAATCCCAACCGGTCGCGGGAAATCTCGGCATCGGCCACACCCGCTGGGCCACGCACGGCCCGCCGTCGGATATCAATTCCCATCCGCACTTGGATCAGTCCGGCCGGATCGCCGTCGTCCACAATGGCGTCATCGAAAATTACGACGCGCTCCGGCAAAAACTGCTCGCCACCGGCCACAAATTCAAATCCGGCACCGACACCGAGGTCCTTGCGCATTTGATTGGTGATTATTACGAAAAACGGCGGACGCCTGGGAGCGCCGGCGTCCCGCCGGCAGATTCACGTGCCGAACTCCCAACACGCCAGCGAGACGCTGGCGCTCCCAGTTCCAACCCGCTCACCCAGGCGGTTTGCGATGCGCTGCGCGAAGTCATCGGCACCTACGGCATTGCAGTGATTTGCGCCGACCAGCCCGACACGATTGTCGGTGCACGGCGTGGTTCGCCGCTCATCATCGGCATCGGCACCGGCGAGAATTTCCTGGCCAGCGACGCCAACGCCATTGTCGCCCACACCAAAAAGGTCGTTTATCTCAATGACTACGACGTGGCGACCGTGACGAGCGCGCGCTTCGACGTGTTGAACCTTGGCACCGACACCGCGAACGTTCAAGTCAGCAAGCTGGAGTTCAGCCAGGAGGACGCCGTGCGCGGAAAATACGAGCATTTCATGCTCAAGGAAATTTTCGAGCAGCCACGCACCGTGGAAAACGCCCTGCGTGGCCGCGTGGACAACGAGGGCGCCACCGCCAAGTTCGGCGGCCTGAATCTCACGTCCGCCGAGTTGCGTTCGATTGACCGCATTGTCATCGCCGCCAGCGGCACGAGCTGGCACGCGGCGCTGGTAGGCGAATATCTGATCGAGGAACTCGCACAAATTCCCGTCGAGGTCGAGTTCGCGCACGAATTTTGTTATCGCAACGCGCCGCTCGAAAAAAGCACCGTGCTGCTCGTCGTCTCGCAATCCGGCGAGACCGCCGACACACTTGCTGCGCTCCGCGAAGCCAAGCGGCGCGGCCATCGCGCGCTCGCCATCGTCAACGTCGTCGGCAGCACCATTGCCCGCGAATCCGACGGCGGCATCTACATGCACGCCGGCCCGGAAATTGGCGTGGCGTCCACCAAGGCCTTTGTTTCCACGCTCACAATCCTGGCGCTGCTGGCCGTGCATCTGGGCCGGTTGCGAAATCTTTCCGCCCGCCGGGCGCTGGAAATCCTGCACGCGCTCGAAGCCGTGCCCAAACAGCTCGAATCCATCCTCGCGCAAAACAACGCGTTCAAAAAGATCGCGAAGAAATATGCGAAGGCCGATGACTTCTTTTTCCTTAGCCGCGGCTACACGTTCCCGATTGCGCTGGAAGGCGCGCTCAAGCTGAAGGAAATTTCCTACATCCATGCCGAGGGTTATTCGGCGGCGGAAATGAAGCACGGCCCGATTGCGTTGATTGACCCGAAGACGCCGACGGTTTTCCTGGTACCGCAGGATTCGATGTATGACAAGACGATGGCGAACCTGGCGATGATCCGTGCCCGCAAAGGCCCCATCATCGCGCTGGCCACCGAGGGCGACAAACAAATCGGGAAGGTGGCCAACGACGTGATTTATCTGCCCAAGGCGCTGGAACCGATTAATCCGATTCTGGCGGCGGTGCCACTGCAGTTGTTCGCCTATCACATCGCCGTCACGCGCGGCTGCGACGTGGACAAGCCGCGCAACCTGGCCAAGAGCGTGACGGTGGAATGAAAAGGAAACCCTCTTGCTGCCTTTGGAAAAGAATAATAATGTTGGAAACTGGCAAAAAATTTACCGAGTTTACTTTCATTTGGTGATCCCTAATTTGTCAGCCTGAGATGAGGGTTCGATTCCATTCACCCGCTCCAACCTTGATTTCGTTCAATGAAATCAATGGTTTTGTGAGTTTTTGGCTTTTTGAAAGCAGGCTAGTGCTAAAGCCTAGTGCCATGAGCAAAGATCCCGCGGTTTTGTTGCTGGAACATCATCTCAAGGCGCTGAAGCTGCCGACCCTGCTGCGCGACTACGCCAGCGTGGCGGCGGTGTGCGCCCAGGAACGGTGCGACTATCCCCAATACCTGTTGCGGCTGACGGAACGGGAGTTGATTGATCGGGAGCGGCGGGCCACCGAGCGCCGGATCAAGGAGGCCCAGTTCCCGGTCCTCAAGACCATCGACAGTTTTGACTTCGGGGCGCAGCCCTCGGTCAACGAGCCACTGGTCCGGGAGTTGTTGTGCTGTGAATACATCCCGAAGAAGAAAAATATCCTGTTGGTTGGCAATCCCGGCACCGGCAAGACGCACTTGGCCACCGCCCGGCTTTGCCGCGTGCAGCCAAGGCAAACGGGTGCGGTTTATGACCACCACCGCGCTGGTGACCCAGTTGCTGGAGCAGCGGGAGAACCGCACCTTGCAACGCCTCTACAAACAACTCCAACGGCAGAACCTACTGATCCTCGATGAACTGGACTATGTCCCCTTCTCGAAAGCGGGGGCGGAGTTGCTCTTTGACGTGGTGGGCCGGGCTTACGAACAAACCAGCCTGATCGTGACGACCAATCTGCCCTTTGAACAGTGGACCGAAGTGCTGGACAGGTCCCAAAGAGACTGGCACGCTCACGATGACACCACAGATGTCGCCATCGCCGCTCCGGCGCATGATCGTATCCACCCACCGACTCGGCCTCACAATGCGGACAAATCTCACTGGCCCACAGCGCAGGCATCTCCTCCACCCGGATCAGCACTTTGCTCTCTTTCTCAACGTAGTCCACCCGGCTCAGGCGCCAAGCCTCGCCCAGCGCCAATATCTGATGAAACACTTTTTCTGGTATCATAAGCCCCACCAGAAAACCCCATTTCACCCGCCTTACCCATTAAAAACGTCGAGGAACCACATTGGGCTAACCCGGTGTGCGTTCCTCCAATACCCGGACAGTAGTGATCGCGGTTGGAATCGATGCTTGTGTCCCCGAGAAAACTTATCTATTCATATTGCATGACTCGGAACTCGGTTACTTGCTATCCGACTGAACTGCTTAAGAGGCAGGCAGGGATGAGTTTCTGCATCGGCATCCACGAAGGTGGCCGCGCCTTAGCCCTCGCGCTGATAGCTTTCGCAATGTTGGCATGGACGGATTCGAGCCAAGCGGTTCTTTTATGGAGCGACTTGGGTGCCACTCAGGTTCATGAGACAGGACCTGGCACCGACATTCTAGGCGGGGTTTTGCAACGAAATGATTCGTCCACTGATACGCTCTATTTCAAGTTTCATGTGGACCCGGTGTCGGACGCCAGCACCGAGCTCTACTTTGCGGCATTCCAGTTGTTTGAAGGAAACCACGAACGACTGGCAGTGGGGAATGCCCTGAATGCTTTTGCCTACAGCGCCTTTGCTACGGGACAAACCGGGCAGGCCAACCAGGTGATCGAGTATATCGACTTGAAGTCCTCTAATCCTGAGCCGTCCGGCATAGGGACCTTTTACATCTACGAGCTCGTCCACTCGGGCATCGAACGAACTATTGTTTTCAAGGTTCAATATATGGCGGGCGGCGGCGATTTGGTGACGGTCTGGCTGGACCCGGACTTGCGCCCGGGTGCCACCGAAGCCAATCAACCGCAGAGCCTGACCACGCAGTTCAAGGCCAACGCCTCTTTTGATCAAATCCATCTCCGCCATGGCGGTGGTGGCGATGGGTGGATATTCAGTGAAATGGCCATCGCCACTGCGTTCGACGACTTCGTCAATGGGAATGGATCAACAACTGAAGGGAACGGTCCAGGTATTGGATATGGGGAAGTGCCGTTTACGTTTCGTTCGTGGCAGCGGGAACAGGGGTTGCCCGAGAACTATGTGCGTGCCCTGGCGCAAACGCGCGATGGTTACCTCTGGGTGGGCAGCGATGACGGCGTGAGCCGATTTGACGGCGTGAGTTTTTTTTCCCTTGGTCTTCAGGAGGGATTTCAAAGCGGACCTGTGAAGGTTCTGTTTGGTGACAGCCGCGGTGCTCTGTGGATTGGGAGTGAGGGCGGCGGGTTGAGCTGTTGGCAGGGGGGAAAACTAATTACATTTACTGTGCGCGATGGATTGCCTTCCGACTCAATTACCGCGCTGGCTGAAGATACCAAGGGGAGGCTATGGGTTGGCACGCAGGCCGGTTTGGCGGTATTGCAAAACGGGCGATTCACGAGTTTAAGTGGTGCGGCGATTTTTCCCGGCAAACCCATCACGACGCTTTTCAGTGATCGCAAAGACACGATCTGGGTGGGGGTGGCCGGGGTGGGAGTTTTCTCATATCTGGGGGACAAGTTCACTCAACTCCGAGACCCGGCGTTGGACAACCTGCTTCAAGACCCCCACTGCCTGCTGGTGGATCAAGCGGGGCGAATTTGGATTGGGGCGGGCGACTCTTTTGTCCTATGCCGGGAAGGGGATCAGTGGCGGCGCTTCGGGATCCCCCGGCATTTGGCCACGCGTCAGATCAGCGCATTGGCGGAAGAGCCGGATGGGACAGTTTGGGCGGGATCAGTGGGCGAAGGCTTGTTTCAGTTCAAGTTCGGCAAGTTGGTGGCAATCAACGCCAGTAGCGGATTGTCCGACAATCTTGTGGAATCGCTATTGATAGATCGGGAAGGAAAACTGTGGGTTGGCACTCACGGAGGGCTGAATCGTATAAGTACCAGGAACTTGTCTGTTTTGAGCCATAATGAGGGACTAGGTTACGGTTCGGTGCAAGGATTGGCGGAAGTCCGGCCCGGTGTAATTTGGGCCGCCGTGCCAAACGAAGGTGTGTATTGCTGGGATGGCCAGAGGTTCAGACGGCTGATGCTCAGCGGCTTGTCGTCGCAGGAGCCACGCGTCAACTCACTGTTGTTAAGCCGAGACGGTAGTTGCTGGGTGGCAGGAGCAGGTGGGTTACTTCAGTTCAAAAATCCGCAAGCCGCCGAGGCGGAGGGTGGAATTCCAGCCTTGACGAATTTCAACATCACTGCGCTGGGGCAGGGTCTAAAAGGTGGAGTTTGGGCGGGCACGCGCGAAGGTGAGCTTTGGCATCTATCAAATGGAAAATGGCAAGCCCAGACCAATTGCCCACGCGGTCATGCTATTACGGCAATTGTGCCCGATGCGGATGGGGCTTTATGGATCGGCACGGAAGGTGATGGGCTGTCTCGGTTTGACGAAGAAGCCAGCGTGCAGTGTGAGAAGGTGAGCGGCTTACCCAGTGGTTGGATCCGCACACTATGCTTGGATTCTCGACGAACGCTCTGGATCGGCACCGCCGGAGGCGGCTTAAGCCGGTTGCAAGACAAGCACATTGCTACTTTTACCATGCGCGAAGGACTGCCTGATAATACGATTTCCCAGATTTTTGAAGATGATGACGGCAACTTGTGGCTGGGCGGCAACCGTGGAATCGCCCGGGTAAAAAAACGCGATTTCGACGATCTGGTGGCGCATAAAATTCCGGCAGTCTATCCGCTGGTTTACAGCCGCGCCGATGGCATGTTGTCCGAGGAATGTTCGGGTGGCTTTTCCCCTGCCGGGTTGAGGAGCAAGGGCGGTTTGCTTTGGTTTCCGACCCTCAAGGGCATCGTGGTGATTGACCCTCATCATGCCGTGAGTTCGCCTGCTCCCGCCGTGGTGCTGGAGCAGACGTTGGTTGATGGAGTGCCTGAACTTCCCGTTCTTGATCGGGATAGCGACCGCATAAGCGCCAAGCAAGAAATAGCAGTATCGCCAATGAAATCTCTTAGTCTGGCTCCAGGCAAACATGTGCTCGAATTCCGCTATACCGGCTTAAGTTTCGATACGCCAGATCGTGTGCGTTTCCGCTATCGGCTGGAAGGGCTGGATCAGGACTGGGTTGAGGCGGGATCTCGACGGGTGGCATCTTACAGCTTTGTGCCTTCTGGCACCTACCGTTTTCAAGTAATTGCTTGTAACGGGGATGGGCTTTGGAATGAAACTGGTGCCAGCCTATCGGTTATGGTGCGCCGCCATTATTGGCAGTCATGGTGGTTTATCGGGGTGTTGTCTTTAGGAATGATAACAATGGTTGCGGGAAGTGTTCGTGTCGTGGAAAAGCGAAGATTGCAGCAGCACCTTAAACGCTTGGAACAGGAGCGGGTATTGGAACGGGAGCGCACGCGCATTGCCCAGGACCTGCACGACATCATGGGCGCCAAGCTGTGCCGGATTTCCTTTTTGAGCGAGCATGCCCGGCGTTCCGAAGAATTGCCGGCCGTACTTCAAGAGGAGATACGCTCCATTTCTGACGATTCTCGTGAAGTGCTTCAGTCGCTCGATGAAATGGTCTGGGCGGTTAATCCGGAAAAAGACACGCTCGATCATTTGGTTTCCTACATCGGTCAATATGCCCAGGAATATTTTCGGAGAACCGGCATCGAGTGCCAACTGGAATTCCCCGCCCAGGTGCCCATGCAGCCACTCTCATCGCAATCACGCCACCACTTGTTTTTAGCCGTCCATGAAGCGCTCACGAACATCCTCAAACACTCGGGAGCCACCCTGGCAAAAATCTCGATGGTCTGCCAGCACGCTGATTTTACCATATTAATTTCGGACAACGGGGCGGGTTTCGATCCGGTGTCCAGCGAATCCGGTTCGCCGGGTTCAGCCGACGGATTTTGCAACGGCTTGGGCAACATGCGCCGGCGGTTGACCGAGTTGGGCGGGCGTTGTCTGGTGGAATCCCGGATTGGTCACGGGACGACAATCCAATTTGTGCTTTCCTTGAACGGTTCGATACAGTAGGAATGAAAAAATGATTTCCGTTTCAATCGTTGATGACGAAAAAAAGCTTTGCAAATCCATCGCTACTTTTCTGGACAGCTCAATGGGATTTCGTTGTCTCAGCATTTATGGAAGCGCCGAGGCCGCACTGAAACATCTGCCGGCGGACAGACCGGACGTTGTGTTGATGGACATCAACATGGCTGGCATGAATGGAATCGAATGTGTGAAGCAGCTCAAGGTTCTGGCCCCGCAAATTCAGATCTTGATGCTCACCGTCTATGAGGATACCGAGCAGATATTCAAGGCTTTGGCGGCGGGTGCCACGGGTTATCTGCTGAAACGGCTTGAGCCGGATGAACTGCTTCAGGCCATTCGCGACGTTCACGCCGGCGGTTCCCCGATGTCCAACTCCATTGCCCGCAAAGTGGTGGCATCATTTCAGGTAGCTAATGTGGCTGGTGAGAACAAGAATTTGCTGACGGCGCGCGAACAGGCGGTGCTGGATTGCTTGGCCCAGGGGCTGGCCTACAAACAAATCGGCGACCAGCTCAACATCAGTATCAACACCATTCGCACTCACCTCCGGCACATTTATGAGAAGCTTCACGTCCAGTCGCGGACCGAAGCGGTAGCGAAATACCTTGGACACTGATTTGGCGTGGCTTGGGTCACTTCCGAAATCGTCCTTTTCGAATGTAATAAATCTTCAAGCGTTCTTCTTTGAAGTTTCTTGACCGCAGGCAAATCAAGGTCAACACGGGCAATAATCTTGCAGAGACCATTTTTGGCCATGCACAATTCATGCGATGGCAGCCCAAGTTTTTCCGTGGTAAAATTTCTTCAGTAATCCCATTGCGATTTGGCGGCTTAACCAGCCCAAAGATCACGGTGAGGCCGCTAAAACAAAAAACCTGAACAAAACAAACCGAGTAAAATTATGAAACGAAACCTGCTAACCTCCGCTTGGGCCGGGCTTTTGCTCTGCGCAGCCGGAATAATGACCGCTCAGGCTCAAAACACCTATGTCACCTTCAGCGTGGATATGTCCTCGAACCTCGTCGCTGGAACCTTCAACCCGGCAGTGCCGGCGTATGTTGGGGGGACTCCATACGGCGGGACTGGATCGGATACAGTTTATGCCCGCGGAATTTTTAACGGATGGGCTAATACGGGGTTACAGTTGTTTCAAGTCGGCAACAGCGCGGTTTATACAAACACTACGGATGACAACGCTGCACAAGATCAAAGTGACGGGAACATGAATTGGCAATATGATGCTTACGAGAACGGCGCTCTCACCGATGAAGGCTCGTCAGATTATGCAAACCGAATGGCATATCTGCCTAAAGGCAACAATGCCAGCCTTGTGCTGCCAACTGCATTTTTTAATGATGGTGGACCCGCTACAACAAACATCATAACGTTTCAAGTTGATATGTCCGAACAGATTCAGCTTGGCCAATTTCACCCAAGCAGTGGCGACTACGTCGTCGTCGCGGGTAGCTATCAGAACTTTGTTCCAGGGAGTCCAAGTGCATTGGTGTTAACCAACAACCCAAACATTCTAATAACGAATAATAATTTCAATCCACCAGTGGTTGAGTCCAACGTCTGGGAGGGAAGTGCTGCAATCAGCACGGATTCGTCCAGGCCAGTGGCGACAGTCAATTGTGGGCAGGAATTTAAATATGTGATTATGCCGGAATACAATTGGGATAGTCCGCAATATCCCAATCAGGATCCTGATAGTGGAAACCGGTTTTACACGATGAGCGGCAACCAAACCCTGCCGTTGGTAAACTTTAATGATTCAGTCCCTACTTATCTTGCCACAGTGAACCTTAATTTAGACATGTCGGAAGTAGCTCAAGCTGATCTCAACTTCGAGCCCGGCACCGTGACTGTATGGGGAACCTTTAACGGCTGGTCTGGTGGCGTTCAAATGATCAACAATCCGCTCGCCGCGAACACTAATTTGTATCGGGCTACCATCACCATGAGCGAAGGCATTCCATATGTTGCGCAATTTAGATATACGAACTCTTATACCGGCGGCTGGGTGTATGACTATGGCCAGGATGGCGGCCCAAACCCTGCCAACAACAATAATTTTAGACATAACCTTTATGTGCCGATTACCAGCACTCCCGTGACAACCAACTTTAGCTTTTTCTTTGATGACATCAGCACTAACGACGTGTTGACAGTTCCCACGGCGGTGCAGTTCAGCGTGGATATGAATGGTGCGGTCGGAAATGATGGGCATGTGTTCGTTTCAAGCGATGGTCTCTATATCAATGGCATGTTCACTGTTCCACAGTCTGAGCCTATCGGCGGCTTTCTTCAAAACTGGTATGCTTGGACATCCGGCGCCAATCCGGTTTCGGCCCCGGCGGGATATCAAATGATGGAGGTAGGGTCAACGACAGTTTATACCAACACCATCATCATACCTGCGGGAACGCCGGTGGGGTTAAGCTACCAGTATGGCATAGATATTGGCAGCCAAAACGGCGGTCCAGTACAGGACGAGGCGGCTGCAGGAACTGTTCACTATCGCGTGGTGCGTTCACAGCAATTCAATCCGTATGTGATGGCGACGGATACGTTTACCAGTACTCCGTATGAGGAGCCGATTTTCAGCAACGGCAACATTGGCGCCTGGGGCAGCACTGCGGGTGGCAATCTGACTGTGGGAGCACCGGTGGCCGGCGCCGTGCCGGTGACGTGGCTTGGTCGTCCGGGTGCCCAGTTGCAATTCGCGAGCAGCCTTAACGGTGCCTGGCAGAGTATTCCGGCAACCGACGGCACTACTTGGACTGCAGGCTCCAGTTCAACCAATGGTTTCGTAAGTGTCACGAACTGGCCGGCCAGCGGTAATACGTTCTTCCGCTTGGTTAAGCCTTAAGGTTGGTTAGGGGCATGGACAACGTCCGCCCAACCGTGCGAAAGGACGGTTGGGCGGGTTTGATTTAGGATTCGGCGATAAAACAGGATAACAGCCTATATATGAAAAGTCGTCGCGCAGGATTCACGTTGATAGAGTTGTTGGTGGTGATCGCCATCATTGCCATTCTGGCCGCCATGTTGCTGCCGGTTTTGAATAAGGCCAAGATAAGGGCCGTGGCCGCTGAATGCATGAGCAATAACAAACAACTTGATTTGGCTTGGGTTATGTATTCAGGTGATTTCACTGATCATTTGGCGATCAATTGTGACCCACGCGTAGTGACAGGGGGTTCAACGGTGTTCCCATATCCGAGTGGTGGGCAGTCTTGGATTACTGGCGTGATGGATTGGAGCACGAGCCAGGCAAATACCAACACGACTTATCTTACAGACGATAAACACTCACTCTTGGGAAGCTATCTGGGTCGGTCGGCGAAGGTTTTTGCCTGTCCCGCGGCCAATTATGTCAATTCAGATATGAGCAAGATTGGCTGGGATCACCGCGCCCGGAGCGTGGCTATGGACGGCTCGGTGGGAGATGGTTACAAATTCGGCCAAACACCTGGCGCACCACCTCCTGGTGGCGGTGGCCCCCCTTTTGGTTGGACATCCTTTTATTATGCAAAAAAATCCACGGACTTTCACACTCCCGGCCCAAGCGATGTCTGGGTGTTCTCCGATGAGCATCCCGACAGCATTGACGATGCGATTATGTATACAGCTACCTATCCATTTTCCGAACTTGTAGAACTACCCGGCTGTCAACATGGCGGTGCCTGCGGAATGGCCTTTGCCGACGGCCACGCGGAAATTCACAAATGGATCGGGCCGCTCATGGCCGCCCACCAGTCAGTCGACTTAACTCTACTACCAAATACTTGGATTAATCAACAAACTTCACCAGTTGGTGTAAACGACCCAGATATACTTTATTTCGCTGCGCACACGCCGATAAATTGATTTGCTTGTGCTGTCTCATTTTGCTATCCCCAATTTTTTCGTATATTCGTGCGGTTGCAGCAAAATTCTTTGAACTTCAACTTCCAACTATGAAATTTCACCCTTTGAGAAAAATCTCCGTGACATTCGCCGCCGCGCTCGTTTTGGTTTCAATGCGCGTCTGGGCCGAGGTGGATGTTTCCGGCATCACCGCCCGCCCTTCGCCCGACTGGCTCCGCAGCGGCACCATTTACGAAATTTTTCCGCGCGATTTTTCCGTGGCTGGTAACCTCAACGGCGTCACCGCCAAACTCGACGAGTTGCACAGCCTCGGCGTGAACATCCTGTGGACGATGCCGATTCATCCCATCGGCGAAAAATTCCGCAAGGGCGAATTTGGCAGTCCCTATTCCATCAAGGATTATTACGCCGTTGATCCAAATTATGGCACGGTGAACGATTACAAGCGGCTTGTTTCCGAGGCGCACAAACGTGGCATGAAAGTCATCATGGACCTGGTCGCGGACCACACCGCGTGGGACAGCGTGATGATGAAGTCCCCGGAATTTTACAAACATGACGCCCAGGGAAAGATGATGCCACCGGTGCCGGAATGGACGGATGTGGCCGCTATAAATTATGGCAGTCCGGCGTTGCGCCAATACATGATCGCGATGCTCAAATACTGGATTCAAACGTGCGACGTGGACGGATTTCGCTGCGACGCTGCCGCAATGGTACCGACGGGTTTTTGGGTGCAGGCGCGCGCTACGCTGGAAAAAATCAAGCCGGACATCATGCTGCTCGCCGAAGCCAGCAAACCGGAATTGCTCACGAACGTGTTCGACATTGATTACTCCTGGCCATTGCTTTCAACGATGAATGACATTTTTATCCACAACGCGCCCGCGTCGGACATCCGGCGTTCGTGGGAGGACAGCCGGCTGCGATTTCCCAAGGGTGCGTTGCACATGCGGATTTCCGACGACCATGACGAATCCCGCGCCGTCGCTCGCTATGGTCTTAATGGGGCGCTCGCCGCATCTGTGCTCATGTTCACGCTCGACGGTGTGCCGCTCATTTACAACGGCATGGAAGTCGGTGATGCCACCGAATCCGGCGGCGACGCGCTCTTCGACAAGCAGAACATTTTCTGGCACCCGAAGGAACGCCCGGAGTTGCGCAGCATCTATCACGACCTGATTCAACTCCGCCATCAATACGCCGCACTCCACAATTCGCGCGTGGATTGGCTGCACAACTCGGACGAAACCAAGCTCGTCACCTTTCTGCGCGCCGACGATAAGGATGAACTGCTCGTCGTCATCAATTTTTCCAACCGCCCGCTCACCGACAAGGTGGACTTGAAAAACGTGGATGGCTTTGTGCCGGTGAAAATTTCCGGCGTGCAGAGTTCCGATGGCGGCCCGCTGCCGATGTCTCACCTGAACGGCTTTGAATGGCGCATCTATCATCGCGCGTCTATTTCAATGCATCCTGTGCCAGGACTTGCCGTTAATGAGCATTAAAAATTGTTAAAATGAATAATTGTCAAAAGTTCCGATTTTTTTTGCTGATGACCATTGGCGAACTGGCTGCATCTGCTTATGCACAAGTAATAGTTGGCGGAACTTTGAGCAGTTCAGAAGAGTACGGTGCTTCATTGGCCACTCAAACGATCAACACCGGTTTTGGCGACAACACCTCATCAAGTGGTACGTCAAGCGGCGGCTCGGGACTGGATGCCGTTTATACTGTGGCGACCAATGGATATCTCTACCTGTTTATCGCCGGCAATCTTCAAGCCAATGGCAACAACATTGATGTTTTCATCGCCGATGGACAAGCGGGTGGCCAGCAGGTTCTGGAAATTGGCGGTTCCCCGGGAGATGCGGGCATGAACGGCTCGACCTTTAGCACGGGCTTTAATCCCAATCTCATGTTTACTTTCACAAACAGCGCCACCGTTCTTTCTGTTGACCAGGTTGTTTTATCAGGCAGTTCCGGCACCGAGTCACACCTTGGCAACGTTACCTTGAGCGGTGGTGTTGGCAACAACCAGAACCTCGGCGGCACCGGCATCGCCGTTGGATTTAACAATGTGAACACAGCGGGCGTGAATGGAAACAGCGGGACAGCCGCCAATCCGACTGCCGCAAACGCCGTGACGAATGGTCTTGAGTTGGGCATTCCACTTTCTGCGCTGGGTAATTCCACCGGCTCCGTCCAGGTGCTGGTTTGTATCAACGGGAGCAGCTTTGTCTATCTGTCAAATCAGTTCATTCACGGTTTTTAAGAATTTCGCCGCTGCCCGAGTGTCGAAAGGCAGTCCTTGGAAGTTGCAAAACGCATGGTGGACGGATTCAAATGATCACACTATTGAAGAATATCCTATTCAAGGGACATTTGTCTTGAAGCCTCTTAAGTAGCTAGAAACACGAGATGTTGATATTCAAAGAGTTATGAATTTCAAGCTGCTTGTGTCATTGCCCCGCCTCGGAGGCGGTTGGTTTGCTAATAAGTAAAAGTTAACAAATTAAAAAACAGCCATGGTTAAAAAAATCATCTTCAGTGCAGCCATTTGTTTTGGGTTGTTGCATTCATTGCAATCCGAGGAAGTCAGGTCGACAATTGTCACTTATCCGACACCTACAAATCTTGTAACCAGCCCGATTTTTACCGTGAAGGTCAATGCCACTGATGTGTGGACGGAACAAGTCGGTGGTGACGGCATGGAAGGCCTGAATGTGGCCAATTTCTCGTGTTCCGGACCGCAGACGATTAAATTAACTGCGCCGTCAAATATCTCATCTTATGTAATTCGGCCAAAAAGTAGAGGTATTGTTGCAAAGGTAAACGGGCGGTGTATTACTTTTACCATTCCGGGTCCGCAGAAGCTTTACATAGAAATTGACAGTTTGCCTCATCTGGCTATTTTTGCCAATCCATTGGAAATCAATCCGCCAAAACAGGGTGATGCCGGTGTGGTATATTATGGACCTGGCACTTACGATGTGGGAGCAATTAACCTGCAAAGCAATCAGACGATATACATTGCCGGCGGCGCAGTTGTAAATGCCAACATCCGTGGCACTAATCTTCAAAATGTCAGGATCCTTGGCCGTGGTATCCTCAACGGAAGCGTAAGGATATCCAGCACTACCAACCTTGAAGTTGATGGCATTTTCATCCGTCATAGTGGTCGAGGATGGGTGAATACCCTCACCGATTGCGCTCACAGCGTCTATCGTGATGTAAAGGTATTCAGCTACGGCACAATCTGGGGCACAGATGGCATTGACCCGGTATCTTGCACGGATTTCACCATCGATGATTGCTTCCTTCGCTGTCGCGATGATTGTGTTTCAATTAAATCGTCGGATGAAAATCACATTACGGATTCAATTACCGTGACGAATTGCGCAATGGTGGGTTGGTCTCACAGCGATGGAATTACCCTGGGTTTCAATTTGGAAGGTTTGGTGCAGAACGTTCTGGTGCAAAATTGCGATATTCTCTATGCCCGGGGACAGGGACATACCGGCGGGCATTCGGCGTTCAGTATTGTTTGCGACAATCACGGTGAAGTCCGGAACATACGTTTCGAAGACATCCGGGTGGAAGAGAGCATTGAAATAAAGAACCTTGAACTGATCGTTACCGAAGCCCAAAGGTATGGACAAAGAAATCCCAGGCCGGGTCATATCAAGGGAGTTTATCTTAAAAACATTCAATGGGAGAATGCCGATAAGCCGTTCGTTATCGCCGGCATTCCTTTCAATAACCATATGGTCGAAGATGTGACCTTTGATAACTGCCGCGTAGCTGGCAAGCTTCTTACCAACCCTACCGATGCGGATTTTCAAATTGAATTCGCGAGAGACATTAAATTTATTCCATCAACAAAAATGACCAAGAAGATTCGATCAAACGAATAAAATCATTATGGAGACTATCAATATTATGCGTTCCATGCCGAGCGTTTTGGTATTCGGACTGTTGTTCTGGTCTGCGGGTAATGGCCTGGCGCAGCCCCAGACACAATTCAACGTCAAGAACTATGGTGCCATCGGTGACGGCATCCAATTAGATACAGAAGCGATCAACAAAACCATCCAAGCAGCCCGCGAGGCCGGAGGTGGAACGGTTCTTGTCCCTGCGGGCACGTATGTTTCGGGAACCATCCTACTTCAAAGTAACGTGACCCTCTGGATCGACTCGGGTGCCAGGATTTTGGGCAGCACGAATCTCTCCGACTATCGGTGGCCAGACCGCGAGCGCGAGTGGTATGGCGCGATCGTCATGGCCTATGGCGTTCAAAATGTCGCCATCATGGGTCACGGGACGATCGACGGACAGAACCTGACCAATCCGAATGGCGAAGAACATATCCGTGGTCCCCATGCCGTCCTCATCTACAACTGCAAAGACGTTGTCGTGCGCGACGTAACCTTGAAAGATGCCGGCAATTACTCGCTTGTCATGCGTTCCTGCGAGCGGGTAAACATCGACAACATGACGGCACTTGCCGGCTACGACGGCATCAACATGCACGACGTCAAGGACGCGACCATCTCGAATTGCAAACTTTACACCGGCGATGATTGCCTGGCGGGGGCCTACTGGGAAAACGTGACCGTCTGCAACTGCCTTTTGAACAGCTCCTGCAACGCAATCCGCACCGGTGGCCGTAACGTGCTTATCAATAATTGTCTTATCTACGGTCCCGGGCAATACGTCCACCGACTCGGATTCCGCCGAAATACGGAATCCGGCTTTCAAATTCTGCCCCAGAGAGCATCTGGCGCCAATACGCGTGCGGTAAGAGTGGTCAGACCCGGTCCGGTGGATAACATGATTCTATCCGATGTCACGATGATCAATGTCCGCTCACCAGTCTACATCGCTTACGGTTCCGACGCTCCATACAGCGGCAATAATTTGGGAGTAGGCCGCATCATCATCGAAAACCTGACCGTCATTGATTGCGGAAGAACACCATTCTATATTTCCGCGCCCCGTAACAACCCTGCCAAATCAATCATTGTGCGCAATGCTCGAATGTCATTTGTTGGAGGAGTTGACGAGGAGGAGTCGAACGGCCAAGGATTCAGCCCGTATTCGATGGTCCAGGCATATGGAGTGTATTGTCGCAATGTCGCGAACTTGGAATTACATGATGTTCGGGTGGATTACCGTGACAAGGATCGGCGGCCAGCCCTCTTCGGCGAGAATATTGGCACACTGGAACTGGATCGTTTCACTGCTCAACGGGAGCCGGATGGTGCCCCTTCGCTAATGTTCGCAGGTGTCGGCAAGCTGGTGATGAATGGAGCGGAAGTCGCGCCCGCCAAGGTGCTCCCCAAGACTCTGGAACCCATGCCCGGCGGAGCAGTTTCCGGCGAACCGTTTTTCGTGTCCGCGACAGTCCAAAACAGCGGCAAGGAAGGCCTTGGCGAACTCGAGTTGCAGCTTGGAAACACGTCGGTCAAGCGCAGCGTCTGGTTGGACTCCAACGAAACGGCTCGCGTTCGCTTCATTAATCTGCAATCCAGAACAAACGGCGACATACCGCTGCAACTCGGAGACATTGTTACGAACGTGAGCGTGCGGCCCAAACCATCCAGTCGGGTGGTGGGTGCGCCGTATCTTTCATTTCAAAACCTTGCCGGGCAAGTGCAGCAGATCGACGGTGGTTTTTACATCCAGGAGGCCGGCGATTACGCCGTGCTGGATCATGGCGACCAATACGGTTCGGCCTATTTGTCTCAAGGGTTGGGAGAAACCAATTCGGCGATCGTGAAACTTGAGAATCCGGACGGCCGAAACAGTTGGCTGGGGCGTGTGGGTATCATGGTGCGAAAAGACATTTCGAAGCCTGGACAATCAACCGGCTACCTCGTGTTGGGTGCTTCACCAAACAACGGCTTTTCACTGGAATGGGATTCCAATGGTGATGGCCGCATCGATAAACGGACGGTTTTGGATGGATATACCGACTGGCCGTGCTGGATCAAGCTGGAGCGGCAGGGCACTCAGTTCACCGGCTATTCCAGCAAGGACGGCACTAATTGGACCAAGATTGGTGAAGTTGACATGCCCGGAGCCGACGACGGTCGGCTCGATATTGGCGTCTTCGCCCATCGAAGCAGCGCTCGCTTTCTTGATTTCAAGGTAATTCCCTAATGCACCTGCAAATGGCATTCTCGGTCCTATGAAGCTACTCCGGCAAAACTGGGCTGTGTTATTTTCGCTGCTGCTCGGCATACCCCTGCATACGCAGCAGTTGAGTAACGTGCAGGTAAAAACTGCCAATGGCGTGCTCGAAGGTGTCGTCAGCGCCGACGGAACGCGCTCCTTCAAGGGTGTTCCTTATGCGGCGCCGCCGGTCGGTTCGTTGCGCTGGAAGCCGCCGCAGCCGGCTCCTTCCTGGACCGGTGTCCGGAAAGCCACCGACTTCGGACCGCACGCCATGCAGGGCCACCCTCTGGGTATCATGACCTTTCGGGACGCCGGACAGAGTGAAGACTGCCTGTATCTGAACTTGTGGATTCCGGATAATTCGCCGGCGGCCAAACTGCCGGTGATGGTTTGGATCCACGGCGGCGGCTTCGTCGCGGGGGCCGCTTCTGAATCGCGCATGGACGGCTTGAACCTGTCGCAAAAGGGCGTGATCGTGGTCAGCATGAACTACCGGGTGGGGGTGTTCGGGTTCTTCGCGCATCCCGAACTCACTGCGGAATCCGGCCACAATGCCTCGGGAAATTACGGTCTCTTGGACCAGGTCGCCGCCCTTCATTGGGTCAAAGACAACATCGCCGCATTCGGCGGGAATCCGGACAATGTCACGATCTTCGGAGAATCGGCCGGCTCGTTTTCGGTCAGCGCGCTGATGGCATCACCTCTGGCGCGGGGCCTCTTCAAACGCGCCATCGGTGAGAGCGGCGCGTTCCTGAGCGCCACCTTTCCCTTAAAACGCGCGTTCAGGCCGAGGAAGCGGGCGTGAAATTCGCCGAGTCGGCGTTTGGCACGAACTCGCTTGAGGCGCTCCGGGCCAAGCCCGCCGAGGAACTGCTTGCCGCGGCCGAAAATCTGCCGACGACTAATTTCTGGCCGGACGCAGATGAATACTTCGTGCCATCGGATTGTTTGTCCATCTACGTCGCCGGCAAGCAAAGCCATGTCCCACTTTTGGCGGGATGGAACCAGGACGAAGGATTCTTTGAAGCCACTTTTTCCAAAGACCTGCCGACCGCTGAAAATTATGCGGCGCGCGCCCAGGCCAAGTATGGCACCAACGCGGATGCATTTCTGAAAGCCTATTCGGCGACGAATGATGCCCAAGCCAAACGGGCGGCGCAGGATCTCGTCGGGGACAAGTTTATTGCGCACGGCACATGGAGATGGATCGAAATGCATTTCAAGACCGGCGGGTCCCCGGTCTTCCGTTACGAATTTGATCAGACTCTTCCATTACCTGCCAACGCGCGGCCCGGCACGCAGCCGACAGCGCCGCATTCCTGCGAAATCGAGTATGTCTTCCGCGACCTCCCAGCAGTGCAGTTGCCGTGGCGGCAGGAAGACCGCGATGTGTCCGAACTCATGTCTTCTTACTGGGTCAACTTCGCGAAGACCGGCGATCCAAACGGCCCGGGCCTGCCCCTGTGGCCGGCATACAACAGCAAGGACGGCTACCAGGTAATGCATCTTCCAGGCGAATTCCGCTGCCGCCTCCGACGACCACCGTGTCCGCTACGAATTCCTCGACCATCTGGACTCCGCCCCGTAACTGTTGCGCGCTGCCGGACGTTCGATGTTTATCTCCGGGGTTCGGAGTCCCGTTCAGGCAGGATGTCTGGCGCTACATTGCCCCATTGCCGACAGCTCACTATCCTGTATTTCCAAAGCCCATTTCGTTCCCCGAGACGACTTGCGGGCTGTGCACAATCCATGCGATAGCAGCGCAAGTTTCCTGTGATATATTCCTTAAGTTGTTGATCCCATTCGGCACATGAAATACAAAGCAATTCTAACCTGCGGGGCAGTGATGGCACTTTTAGGCGCGGCTGCATCAGCCTATGCCCAGACACCGGTTCTGACCGTCAATGGCATCAACGCTAACTATGGCATGACACATGTCTTCGTCAATGAAGTGTCGAACGATGCCGTGCCCCTGACAATTTTGTTTTCGCCCAACGTAGCAAACGTAGTTGAGGCCGACGTCTTTTCCAATCTGAACCGCCGCGACCATGCGGGCATGGATGCCAATGGCGACGGCATCGAAGACGGCATTTTGCCGCCGGATGGCAACACTATCGCCACCGGCGACACCAACAATTATTACGAGGCGTATGCGATGTCGCCGACCGGCACGCCGGGGCAGTATTCGCTGACACTCTACGCGCAAAAGACCGGTGTTTATCGCCTGACGGCGCGTTACCAGGTGGCTGGCAACCCGAACTGGAACTGGTATAGCACCAACGCTCCCTACACCACCGGCAATCGGCGCGACTTTTCGATTATCGTTTCGCCTAAAAAGGCGCTGGGTGTCGTGATCTATGAGCTGGCGGTGAATAATATCGACGCGTCCGGTTCGGCAGGAAGTGGTTCCCAGCGCAGCACATTCAGTGACCTTACCAATGTTGCCAGCCGTTTCAATCTCAATTATGTGACCAATCTGGGCGTGAACTGGCTCTGGCTTGAGCCAATCCACCCCCGCGGCATCGCGGGCAGCATCAACAGCCCCTATTGCGCGAAAAATTATTTTCAAGTCAATCAAGCGATGAGCAAGGCAAACACACGGCCTGCCGCCTTGCAGGAATTTACAAACTTCGTTGCAGCGGCGGACGCCGCCGGGGTAAATGTGATGTTGGATGAACCATTTGACCACACCGCCCATGATGTTGAACTGGATGCTGAAGGAGTCGTTGATTTCGGCGGAGTGGGGAACCCCGGCAATTGGCAGCCCACCGATCAGATCCGAAATCGTGTCCCCCAGTTTTTTTCGGCGACGAACGCTTGGTGCAGCCGCGCGTCTAGTCTAACTAATATCGCGCTAGCACCAGACATTGATATTGCGAAATGGACCGACGTGAGCGACATTTTTTTCGGCGACTATGCCGCGCTGGTTTGTTCCAATCCCCAGAACGACAACAATGAAAATTCAGCTTGGGACTGGTTTGATTACAGCGCCAACACGGGGAATTTCGACCAGATAACTCAAAACGTTTGGAAATACTATGCCGACTGCCTCCTGTATTGGCTCAACCAGACGGGTTGCACCAACGGCACGCCGGCCAGTCAGACCTCCGTGGGCATAGACGGGATTCGCGCGGACTTCGCGGATGGATTGCCGCCGCAATGCTGGGAATACATCATCAACAAGGTGCGGTCGCAGAAATGGGATTTTGTTTTCCTGGCTGAATCTCTTAGTTGGCCGCCTCCCAGTGCGCCGACCTATCGCTCCGGTCGTGATTTTGACATTCTCTGTGACAGTGTTTACAGCGCATTTCAAACTAACACTACGGCCGCCGGCTACCAGGGCATTTTCAATTCGGAACGTAGTGCTTATGGCCAATGCTTGATGTTGTGGAATGCCGCTTCCCATGACGCGGGTTTCTATTACACCGATCCCTATCAAGCCTTGATCCGATTTATGGTGGGCGGAACCATTGACGGCATGCCCCATCTCTTCTACGGTCAGGAGCTGGGCACTACGGAATCATTTGGCTTCTCTGTTTACGCGGGCGATGTTCCGAGTATGTATGTGTTCAATTCTTTGGTGCCCGCCATCACGGCGGCAGCGGGCAATTTGAGAGTAGATCAACTTTATCCGCTTTACGCGGTCGTGGGGATGGCCCGCCAATCCAGCCCCGCGTTGCAAAGCGCCAACCGCGCTTTCCTCAGTCCGACCGTGTCGCAGCCCAACATTTATGCGGTTGCCAAGTTCGTAACAACCAACGGTTCCCCGAATTTTAATGACGTGGTATTTGCCTTTGTGAACCTTGACGTCGCCAACAGCCGCTCGGCCAATTATAACGTCAACCTCACGGCGAATGGCACCAACCTTTTCGGCATCAACTCCAATCGTATGTATAACGTGAAGAACATCGCTGCTTATCTGGGGGCGGATCAGGACCGCAACAGTTATTGGCTCTGGGGCACCAGCGGGATTGCGGGCAGCAATCTGCTGGCTAACGGAGTCTCTGTTTCGCTCAATCCGGTGCCCACCACCAATCTCGGTTGGACCAATGCCCCCTTCGAAGCCCAATACTTGAAGCTTTACGACGTGACGCCGCCGGCAACCCTTGACGCGCCGACGACGACAGGCTCTTATGTCATTGGCAACAGTGTGACGTTCAGTTGGCTTCCACTGAACGATCCGGAAGGCGGGGTGTCCGGCTATCAGGTTATGGTCGGGACTTCCCCGGGCGCATCCGATGTTTTTATGGGCATCGTCCAAGGCACGACCTTGACGGTGACGAATGTTTATGGCGCGACGCTTTACGCGGAAGTGAGTGCGATTAACAATGTTGGAATCCAAGGGTCGGCCAGCGCCAGCAGTGCGGGTGTGCTTTTGGTGGATCCGGGTTGGATTCCTGTTTTGAGCACGCAAGGCAACACCGTGCTGAGTTGGACCAGTGTTTCCGGCCTGACCTATCAAGTCTGGTCCACCACCAACCTGGGCATTCCGTTCACAACCATTGGCGGTGTCATTACTGCTACCGGACTGATAACCCAGAGCACCAACGATTTTGCCGATCCAGTAAGATTCTACCGCATCCAAGTTTTCCCGTAGTGGAACGGATTACTGCCATACTATCCTTGACGTGCAGTGATTGGCTGCGGGTGGAGGTGCATGGTAACGAACGCCTTGGTGACTGTTTAGTAAACGATCATGCGGACTTTCAAGGCTTCGTCCCAATGAACGTCCATTCGTGCGCACGCGGACCAGCTTTGCCCGTCCGCAAGTGTTACGCCGCGCTCTGGCCGGGGGACAATACCTCCGATTGGTCGTCATTGCGGCTATCCATTTCAATATTGTTGGGCTTGGGCTTGCCGGTTTTCCTTTTGTCGGCTGCGACGTCGGTGGTTTTGTTGGCGCGCCGGACGGCAAGCTTTGCGCCCGTTGGCTGCAAGCTGGAGTATTTTTCCCGTCCATGCACTCACCGTGAAAGACAAGAACAGCTTTAAGCCAATGCGCTTTATCATCAAGCGTTGAATAAATTTTCCACGTATTCTTTAATTGGAGACTAATTGAAACAACGACCTCATAAATCAAAGTCCGGACGGGCAGCGGAACGCGCGGCATCACGTGGTTCGGCCGGCCCACGCGGTGTCGAGCCTCCACCATCGCCGGCCCGCCAATGGCTGTTCCGTCTGGTCGCGCTGGTGTTTATCCCACTGGTTCTGTTGGCCGTGACCGAGGTCGGATTGCGATTGGGCGGCTACGGCTACGATCCGGGGCTGTTCAAGAAAATCACCATCGGCAACGGCGAGTATTTCGTTAACAACGAAGCCTTCGGCCTCCGGTTTTTTCCGCCGCAACTGGCGCGCAGTTTGGGACCGATCCGCATGCCGGTAAACAAGGCCGCCGACACCTACCGAATTTTCATCCTGGGCGAGTCCGCCGCGATGGGTGATCCGGAGCCGGCCTACGGCGCGGGCCGTTACTTGGAAGCCCTGCTGTCGGCGCGTTATCCGCAGACGCATTTTGAGATTGTCAATCTGGGCATCACCGCCATCAACTCGCACGTCATCCTGCCCATTGCCAGCGATTGCGCCCGGCGCGAGGGCGACCTATGGATCATTTACATGGGCAACAACGAGATGGTCGGGCCGTTCGGGGCCGCAACGGTTTTTGGTGAAAAGACGCCGCCGCTGCCGCTAATCCGGTTCAACCTTGCGCTCCAAAAGACACGTCTGGGTCAGTTGCTAGTGAATCTCGGTCGCAAGTTGAAGGCCGGCACCACCGCCGCCCCGTCGTGGGGCGGCATGGAAATGTTCGTCGGCAATCAATTGCCGGCGGACGATCCGCGTCGGGAGGTGGTGTATCACCATTTTTCCCGGAACCTGCACGACATCGTGAAGACGGGCTTGAACTCTGGAGCGCAAATTCTGCTCAGCACCGTGGCGGTGAACCTCAAGGACTGCGCACCGTTCGCCTCGCTGGTCAACAGCAACCTGCCGCCGGCGAATCGTGCCCAGTTCAACCAGTTTTTTGCGGAGGGTGTGCGGGCCGAAAACCTGGGTGATTTTGCCAAGGCGACGCAACAGTTTGAGTCGGCGGCCAGACTCGATGAGAAGGTTGCCGAGTTGCAGTTTCGTTGGGGCCAAAGTCTGCTGTCGTTGACAAATTTTGCCGTCGCCCGCGAACATTTGCAGTTGGCGTGCGATGACGATGCGCTGCCGTTCCGGGCCGATACACGGATCAATGCCCTGATTGCCGCTGCGGGCCGGCAACTGGCCAATGATAAACTGGTCTTGTTTGACGCTGCTGGCGCGTTGGCGACCAACACGCCTTCCGAACTCTGTGGCGACGAAACCTTTTTCGAGCACGTCCATTTTAATTTCGACGGCAGTTATCGGCTCGGCCGCGCGTGGGCGGAACAGGTGACGGCGATGCTGCCGGAAAAAATCAGCCACGCGGCCGCCACCAATCGCTGGGCTTCGCAATCGGCCTGCGACCTGCGGCTCGGTTTGTCGGACTGGAATCGCGAACTGACCTTGAACCACATGCTTGGCCGGTTGGGACAGCCGCCGTTGCGCGATCAACTGGACAACGCCACCCGGGTGAAAAATCTGGAGACACGCGTGAAGGAACTTCAATCCCGGATGAATGCCGCTGACACCGCACAAGCCGACGCGGATTTTCAGGCGGCGTTGCAGCGTGCGCCGGACGACTATTACCTCCATGGAAACTACGCGGAGTTCCTCCAGTCCTCCGCTGGCAATTTGCCGCAGGCGAGCGTGCAATGGCGGCGGGTCCACGATTTGTTGCCGCAGGATTGCATCACCTGTTTCGAGCTTGGAAGAATGATGGAATTACAGGGACAATGGGTCGAGGCGGAAACGTGGTTCCGGTGCTCTGTGGAACTGCGTCCCACTATGTCCGAAGGCTGGATTGAACTGGGCAAAGTCTTGGCCAGCCAAGAAAAATATGCGGACGCGCTCGCCAGTTTTACCACCGCCCAAGGGCAGCGTCCGGGGGATTCTCAGATTTGTCTCCGCAGCGGCCTGGCCCTGGCAAAATTAAACCGCCACGCCGAGGCGATGGAAAAATATCGCGCGGCCATCCGGTTGAATCCGGCGGACTGGGAGGCGCACCATGAACTCGGCGGCGAACTGGATCTGGCCAACCAAGTCGATGCCGCGAGCGATGAATTTGGCGCGGCGGTGCGGTTGAATCCGAACAGCGCGCGAACCCATTTGAATTACGGCGTATTGCTTGCAAAGCAGAACCGGCTTGATGCCGCCACGCATGAGCTTGAGGAAAGCCTTCGTCTCGACCCCACCTACACCAGGGCTCAGGAATATCTGGCCAAAATCCAAATGTTGAGAAAACAGACACCCTGATTCCGCTTGCCAGCACGCGGGCAAACCATAAATTCATAACAATTCATGTGGTCACTCCTTAAAGAATTTTTCAAGTTCTCCCGGCAGGAAAAAAATGGTGGCTCATCCCGCTCATCATCGTGTTGCTGCTGCTGGGTGCGATCCTGATCTTCACCGCCAACTCCGGCATCGCCTGGACGCTGTATCCGTTTCTTTGAGCGATGCCCGCGCCGCACAATATCCTCGGCGTCTCGGCGTATTATCACGACGCGGCTGCCGCGCTGGTGGTGGACGGAAAAATCATCGCCGCTGCGCAGGAGGAACTTTTCACGCGCAAGAAAAACGATTCCGATTTTCCGCGTCACGCCGCCCAGTTTTGTCTCCGCCACGCGAACCTGACGTCGGTGCAGCTCGACGCGGTGGTGTTTTACGACAAGCTCATTTTGAAATTTGCGCGACTGCTCGAAACGTATCTCGCCGTCACGCCCGGCGGCTGGCGCACATTTCCCATCGTGTTGTCCAACTGGCTCGGCGAGAAACTGGATTTGCGCAAAACCATTCGCGGTGAATTGCCCGGATTGCGTCCCGATTGCCCGATCCTTTTTACCGAACACCACCAATCCCACGCGGCCAGCGCGTTTTATCCGTCGCCTCTTGACGAGGCGGCGATTCTGACGATTGACGGCGTCGGCGAATGGGCCACCACGGCCATCGGCCACGGCCACGGGCGCGAAATAAAAATTCCGTGCGCCGCGAGCGCGTGGCGGATTATTTTGAACTGGAGGTCGAGTCGCCTTACATGCTGCTGGTCGCGCCGGTCAAAAAAGAATTGTGCCGCGAAGTCTCGCCGGAAATTAAAGGACTGGACCGGCTCAAGGAAATCCATTCCACGCTGCCGGCCATCACGCATGTGGATTATTCGGCGCGCAGTCAAACGGTGGATCGCAAAGACAATCCGCTGCTTTATGATTTGCTGCTGCGCTTCGAGCAGGGGACCGGCTGTGGCGTGCTGGTGAACACGTCGTTCAATGTGCGCGGCGAACCGATTGTCTGCACGCCGGATGACGCATATCGTTGTTTCATGAACACGGAAATGGATTATCTGATCATGGGCAGTTTTGTCATCGAACGCACCGCGCAACCGCAGCAGAAAATCCAGCGGCGGATTTTGCCGCAGGCCGATTGAGATGAAATTAAACTTCAAAGTAGACCCAAAAGAAGGGCGCAAGTCCGCGCTGCTGACCGCGCTGGGGCTGGCGATTTTGAGTTCGCTTCTGCGCTGGCGAAAGCATCTGCCGCCGAATGTTTGGTGTGTCTTGCTCGCGTTGCTCGGTCTCGTGGCGATTTGCGCGGTGCTGCAAGCACGTTGGTTTCGCGGTTGGTATCGGCTCTCGTTGCGGCTGGGATTTTATTCCAGCCAGTTCATCGGTCGCTGTGTGCTGCTGGTATTCTTTATTTTCATCCTGACGCCGCTCGGATTTGTGTTGCGGTTGGTGGGCAAGGATTCGTTGCAACTCAAGCATCCACCCAGCGCGACGACTTATTGGCATCAAGCGAGAGAGTGCAATCCGTTGGACCGGCTTTTTTGAAACGGGAGTTTGAAGCGGTTGCGGTTGCGGTGCGCGGTTAATTTTGCACAGCCCAAAAATTTGGTCATTGATGCACACTGGATCGCTGCTGTATCCACACCACGTCATCGGGTGAATTCTGATTGTTATCCGGACAACCCATCCCTACCATATGCCTGACCGGTGCTTGTGTGTTGCCGTCCAGCCACTTTTTGATTTCCGCGTGCCCGTCGGCAAAGGAAAAACCACCGGCGCCGTTGTGGGTGGAGGCGGGCACGTCATGCCACACTTGCGAGGAGCCGCCTGCCATTATCGTAGCAAAGAAACCGTCGTTGATACTGTCCGGACATTCGTCCAGCAAAACCCACAAATTCGCCGCGCCTAGCTTTGCCACATCGCCGGTTTTCAAAAATGTCTGATAACCCTGATTTTGCCCGTAACTCGGGCTGCTCATGATGCCATGAACATCGCCGACAAAACCATTCATTGAATAGCTGCGGACGCGCGGCCCTCTTGCGCCGGGGTAAATGTCGGCCGGACACTTGAACACGCCGGGGGTTTTTGCCACATAAGGACCGATTTCGACGGAGGTCATGAGTGCAGTGTTCGTGTTTTGAGTGTTGGCCTGGACGGAAGAATCCCAAGTCATTATGCCGTCCACCCAATTGGTTGGGCCGGTTCCGGTGCCGGTATTTTCGGGAAACCTATCTTGATTGTCATCCGGATACATTATTACGGCCAGTTGCACCTGTTTGAGATTGTTCATGCAGTAAACTCCCTGCGCCTTCAGCTTGGCCTTGCTTAAGGCCGGCAATAGCATCGCCGCGAGAATGGCGATGATGGCAATCACAACGAGGAGTTCAATGAGTGTGAAGGCCGTCTGATTCAAATGCGGAGTGCGAAGGAGCTTTCGGTCGTCATTTTGTAATGGCATAAACGAAACGGAAGGTGATTGATTAACTGTCATTTTAAGCCGCAAGCTGTTGTTCAACTCAAACTGCCGCGCCTGATCTTTGGGGCTACAGGCAGCCCAAAGGCCAGTGGAATCGAACATGAAACTATCAATGAAAAGTCCGGGTTAGTATCGCATGAAATGTGGGTCAGTTCGATGAGGCGTTGCGTGAATTTCAAGAAACGCTACGGTTGGAACCGGGCAACCAGCAGGCCCAGGAGTATTCCGAACGGGTTAAAAATTGGAAGAATCAACGGCCCCAATAATTACCGAATCAGACGGACAGTGTTACCCGCCGTTTCTGAGTTCGTGACCTCAAAGTAGGTTTCAATTACACTACAGGGTAGAGGGGCCGGTTCTGGCGAAGGGAGCCCGTAGGGCGACCGGAGCCAGAACCGGCCCCTGGTGGCTCAAAACCGAAACGGAAACATGGTTAGTAGCAACCCATCCGCAGAACCGAACAAGAGTCCTGACAAAAAGCGGCGGTATCTGACCGCCGAGCCAAAAGCCGCACAACAGCACCGGTGGTCCGTATTCCTACATCCGGCACGGCAACGGCGACAACTATTGCTGGGCTGACGGACACGTCGCCTTGACGCCCTGGAGAATCTTGACCAACGGCATGTACGGTGTCATCGACTGGTATTACATGCCGACGCCAAACGCGACGCCGGATTGACCCCGAACGACGGTTGCGCCCGGTGCCGTGACAACTTTTGTCCTGCGCAGCCCGAGGAAGAAGCACCGCAACCAACCCGCGCTCAAACTCGATCCGGAACAGGCCCACACTTTGCGCTTTGAAACCGTGGCAACCAAACCATGAAACTAACCCGGCTCATATCTGAAAGCGTCTAAATAGGGCTGGAGGATTTCCTGGCAAGGCTCAAAGTACTTTCGATAATTCTTCCAGCGGCCGATAGCGGAAGTGTAGAGCGGCTGGCTGACGGCCTCGTAGGTGGGCGAACTGACCGCTTTCGTTTTCAGGCGGTCGCGGTAACCGAGCACTTGCGGGTCCCAGGGCAATTCGAGAAACTGCAGCGCGCGGCGCGCCTCCCGCTCGAGGTGCAGAACACAATCCTCGTAACGAACCTCCAGCCAGGGGGTGCAAATGGTTTCACGAAACTTGAGCCAAACGCCCAGGTTGAAAGCGTAACTCCGGGCGGTGCGCTCCAGGGTGAGGAAGGAAACGCTATTGACGTTGAGGTGCAGGTATTGCATGAAGCAACTGAGGACGACGTCGCGCGGATCCCGCAGCGCGATGAGCAGTTTCGTTTCTGGAAACAGTCTTAGCATGGCCGGGAGGAGCGGGGTCATCGACGGGTTCTTGTCGAGATGCACGCGATCGCCGATCGGTTCGTTCAAGGCCGCCGCCATATAAGCGAGATAACGGTCACGTTGGGCCGCCAATCGTTCAAGGGGAATGTTGTCTAAAGCCTCGACGGTCGGCAGAAGCGTTTTCTTGGTGCGCCACAGGGCGGGGAAAATGTCGCGGCCAAAGGCTTCACGTTCGTCGGAGCTGACGAGGCCGGGATGACTGTCGAGAACCTGCTCCAGCAGGGTTGTGCCGGAGCGGGGAAAGCTCGCCAGCACGGCCATCTTTTTTGGGGGAAAGGCTTTGCCCGCCTCGACCCATCGTTGCCAGTGGGCGGCGGTCAGGGTTTGGGCCAGGTTCCGGAAGACGTCCCGCAAATCTTTGGACCTCTTGAGAAACGGACCTTCCTCGGCCAGCAGAAACTGCTTGGCCTGCAACATGGCAGCCATTGCTCCGTCGTAATCGCCGTCCCGGTCGAGCTTCTGGGCGATCTCGGTCCAGGCCTGGCTGCGCACGAACGGATGCGCCTCGTTGCTGGAGGCGAGCTTTCGGAAGAGAGCCTCCGCGCCAGCCGCGTCCTTCAACCGGCGCAATAGACGGGCCTTGAGCAGCGCAGCTTCCAGATAATCAGGCTCGGCGCGAAGGCAGTCTTCGATCAAAGAATACGCCTCGGCCACGCGGTGGCGGCGCTCGTAAAGCACGGCCAACTCCAGTTGGGCGTCGGGGATTCCTTTGGTCATCGCCACCACGCGTTCGAAGCATTGGATGGCCTTTTCGGGCCGAAAGATCATCCGGTAACTTTGTCCAGCCAAGTGCATCAATTGCGGATTGTGCGCGCTCAGCTTGACCAGGCGATCGAGCATCACCTCGGCCCGGGTGATCTCGAAACGCGCGCCCAGGGCGCGGCTGGCGTCAACCAGTGCCACCAGATTCTGGGGATATTTGCGCACAGCCTTCTCGAACAAGACCAAGGCTTCGTCGAAACGATTGAGTTGCCACAGCCCGCGGGCCTGCTGCAGCTCCGGAACATCGACCCCCAGTCCGGGAATGACGCTGGGCGGGCGATGCGCCCGGGAAATCAAAGCGGGGTGGTGAAAATGTTTATTCCCGTGCTTGGCCATCTTTATTCGGGCACTCAAGCCCTGCTGCCAGAGAGCAAAGCAAACCCACTGCCGGAATGAAACAAAAAAAGTTCGCCGAGGTGAGACGCCTGCCGGCACCTCGGGTTACTTTTGCAGAAACTTCACCACCGCTTCCGTCCGGTTGTGGACGCGCAGCTTTTCGAAGATGTTTCTTACGTGCTCGTGGACGGTATAGATGCTGATGCCAAGACGTTCGGCGATTTCCTTGTCCAGTTGGCCTTTGCTGAGCAGGGCCAGCACCTCATGTTCGCGCTGTGTCAGGTGGGTCAACTGGCGCGGCGGGCCGCCGATGGGCAGGGAAGCAACCGTGTTCTTAAAGTATTGCCACACCCCGGCAGCCATTTCCTCGTCGGAGAGATTTCCCCTTGCCAGCACTTCAGCGATCGGCTCGAGAAACTGAGTTGGCGGAGTACGTCTTAACAGATATGTGCCCGCTCCGCCGGGCGTAGCCCTGAACATCTCCTCGCTATCCTCGTAAACCGAATAGAGCAAACCCGCAACTCCGGGAGCGGTGACCTTCAACTCTTCCAGGCAGTCGGTGCCCGGTTTGTCGGCGAGACTGTGACTGACCAGAACCAGGCAGGCGGGCCGACGCGGCAATTCCCGAAGTGCCTCGGCGGCGCTGGCGAAGGTGGCCTCACAACAAAACCCGTCCATGTGGTTGATGCACCACACCAGGGCCTGCCGAATTCCGCCATCGGATTCAGCGATGGCGACCTTAAGGCTGCCAGTTCCCGCTTCGAAGGGTTCAGCCGATAGCTGCCGAGGGACGTTGCTTAGGGTGTGAATGGTGGTGTACGTCCAAGCCAAGGGATTATCGAGCCATCGGAAAGCCACGGTCAGTTCACGACGAAATCGTTCGTTAGCAGCTTTCCATCCCTGGCTGGCGACGGCCTGGTAGATTCGCATGGCCCGGCTTGCCGCCAGCTTCGGATCATCCGTTCCCAGAGGGAAATAATGGCCGGTGCCCTGATGATCGACCCGCACCGAAAGCTCCCGAGCGGTTTTCTGGTCAAGGCACATCGTGTATTCCCGATGGATTAGCCTTTGGGCCCAAAAGTCCCGGTCGAATCGGTCAGTGCCCAATGGCATCGCCGGCCCGGGCGGAAGGCCGGCAGGCACACTTCGCCGGCCGCCTTGGGCGTCGGCGTTCTCCCAGCCCTGGTTGACGATGGTTCGATAAAGCTGACAGGCCTCCGCCGCGGCTTGCCGGCGATGGCTGGACGGCAGAGAAAACGTCTTCCTTCGGCCCAGATGCTGGATTTTTACCGACCAGGTCCTCACTCTAAACTGGCTGCCCTTATAGGTGTAGCTGCCCCTGAACAAGCGCTCCCGCCAGTATTTAGGCTCCATTTTGGAACTGGCTGGCGCGGAGGCATGGGCAAGCCGCCCTCCAGTTCTTGGACGTTTCTTAGACATAATGTCATTCTGCTTCAGCCATGAACCGCAGGCAAGGCCTTAAACGCACCAGCATCAGCCGGCAGGCGCGCCGTAACGCCCTTGTCCGCCAGGGGGTCCACCGAGTGGGGAACGTCAATCCTCCGTGGAGCGGCAGCATGGTCAATGGCCGGTTCTGGGATCCTTTGGGGTGCCTGCAAAAATGATCGGGAGGAGCCAAAGGTCCGGAGCTTCTCGTACCGGCTCCTCCGGCCAGTATTCAGGTTCCATTTCAGAACCAGCCGGCGGGGAGGCATCCGATTAAGCCCCCCCTAGAACAGGGTATTGTGAAAAGAATGGCCGAGCCTATCATTCGCAATATGCTACAGTTGCAACTGCGGCATCTCACCCTCCAGTCTGGGAGGGGGGATCGGCAGGCGCTGTTGGTCAACGCCATACGTTCACCTTGGGAAAAGGATTTATGGCTGTGGGACGCGGCGAAATTCTCGCCGTAACCCGCACGGGAAGATCTGGAATCCAACAACCCCAAAGAGAAACACGAAAAACAAGAAGTGCAGATTATGCGGCTTGTAACTGCGGGATTGGCTGTGGCATGCCTGACGATAGCGAGTGATTGCGCCTGCGCCGGTCAGCTCCCTTTGGCTTCCGTCTGCTACTTTAATCCCTACCAGAGCCCCACCAACTGGGGCAGCGGCGGCTCGGCGATTTACCAGAGCGGCGCGGCGGTCGTGCGCAACGTGAACGGCACGATTCCGGTGGACAACCTGGGCGGTACTTACGCGCTGGTGCTCGATTCCGTCAACCCGCCGGGCGGTACGTGGAGCGTTTTCTTCAAGATCAGCGGCAACCCTCTGAACTGGCTGCGCACCGGCACCAATCCCGCCATTCACCTGGCGCTCAAGTGGAGTGCCGTGCCCACCAACCAGGCGTGGAATATGACCGTGCGCATCCAGGCCGGACCCGTTTACGCCTCCGCGCCCAACGTCGATTTGTCGCTGAAATCCTATGTCACTGTCCCCAGCAACACCTGGCAGGACGTCCTGATCCCGGCCTCAGCTTTCCAGGCAGTTCAACCCTCCGTTGACCTGACGCACGTCTGGGATATCGTGCTGCTCCCCACGGGCAGCTACAAGGACCATTGCACGCTCGACATTGCGGCCCTGGACCTGCTGCCCTCTGCGTCGCCGGCGCAAACCAACTACACTGAGTTTGTAAAAGCCAACGAGGTCGGCTACGCCCCGCTGATGCCCTCCAAGATCGCCCTGGTGAGCTGGTCAACAAGCAACACCGTCTCCCCTCCGCCGACATGGTTCCGAGTTGTCAACGTTGCCAACGGCCAAGTCGTCTTCAGCAATCAACTGAGCCGGTTCGTCCAGCCAAATGAGTGGCAGGCGCCGGGGTGGACGCTCGATGGCGACGTGATTTACCAGGGCGATTTCGGCGCCCTGCGAACGCCGGGAACTTATCGTGTCGAAGCGCCCGAGCTGGGGGCGAGTTCGCAAAACTTTAGCATCGGCACGAACGTCTATCAGGGCCTGTTCCGGGATAGCCTGAGGTTTTTCTACTACTCCCGTTCCGGCATGCCGATTGTTCAGCCGTTCGCCGAGGGTTACACCCGCGCTGCCATCCATCCCGAAACCACCAACGCGGCTTACAATTACGATCCCGCCTACGGCCATTACAATTTCGGAGCCCAGACTAAGCGGGACGTCCACGGCTCCTGGTTCGATGCCGGCGACACCCATGTGGACGTGGTGAATACGGCGGTCGCCTGCTGGTTTTTGCTCGAAACCGCGCGTGACTTCGGCCCCAACGTGCCGCCTTACGCGTTGGACCTCCCGGGATCCAACCCGCAGCAAAGCGACCTCGTGCCGCTGGTCTCCAACGCGCTCGACTGGCTGCAGCGCATGCAAAACCCCGACGGCAGCGTCTGCCATTACGTGCTGGGCAATCCCGATCAAGTATCGGATACCAGTTCGTTTGCGGCTGCCTGCGCCGCCGGTGCTTTTGCCAAAGCTTACGCCGTGCTGGGCAGTACGCTCACGCCCGCGCAGGCGTCCAACTTCCTTTACCGCGCCCGCTTGTCGTGGCAGTGGCTCACCAACAACCCGGCCCCGGCCTGGCCCCGCCTGCCGCTGAACAACGGTGTGGACGGGGGCGGTTGGGACACCAATTCCTACTGGGGCACCACCAACGACGACCATCGCGAGCGCGCTTTCGCCGCAGTAGAGTTGTTCGAGGCGACGGGCGAGGCGGCTTTCAATAATTACTTCACGAACGTCTTCCTCAGCCAGAACGGTGGTTCGCCCTTGAACGGTCTGGCCTTTGGCCCCAATACCACCGGCTACGGGAGCGACAATGTGCTTGACTACCTGACGCGCCCGCTGAATTTCGCGTTCATGGATTACGCCCGAAGCCGCCGCGCGGTGACTCCGAGCGTGCAGGCCACCTTGAAAGCGGCTTTCCAACACCAGGCCGACGTCCTGACGAACTACACGGCCCTCTCCGGCTACCGCATCCCGATGCTCTATCCAGGCCATCTCTACTGGGGGTCGAGTGGCGGGGTGCTCACGCCCTCGGCGATGGTCCTGGCGCGCGCCTTCGAATGGACCCTCAATACGAACTATCACGAAACCGCCATCCAGGCGCTGCACTTCATCTGCGGGCGCAATCCGGTCAACCGCGTCTTCGTCAGCGGCTACGGCGACTATCTCCACGGCTCGGACTTCTACTCGCAGTTCTGGACCAACCTGCTGCAGCAGCCGCCCGGCTACCTGGGCGGCAACATCAATGTGAGTGGCTCCGCAACGCCGGTGGTCGAGTATCCTTGGAAACGCTTTCTCAACACGCAAGATGCCGACATGACCGAGCCGGGCGTCTATTGGAATTCCGCCTTTGCCTGGCTCGCCGGCTACGCGGCCAATGACGCCATGCTGCCTTCCCTGCAAATCGCTCCTGCTCCCGGCGGGGTCTTTGTTTCCTGGCCCCTCCGTTCGGCGCCATTCAGACTCTGGTCGGCCGCCAACCTCGCGCCCGCCGCGAGTTGGGCACTCGCCACCAACTCGCCTGCGCTCTCGAACCGGACCTGGCAGATCTGGGTTCCTGCCGGGCCCGCCAACCCGGCTTTCTGGCGCTTGCAGATGTAAGCATCGGCCTCATGAATCTCCAAATGCTGCTCACAAACTTGGCAGCACAGGTTAATCGTCATCGGTGGGGAGATGGATGACCGTGCGGGTGCAAAGCTCAAATTCACGGGCCAGCTTCGAGCGGTTGGGGTATTCATTGTTCTGGATGAGCTGATGAATGCGCAACATGCGTTCCATTGGGGCCCGGCTGTAGATCTAGGGCTGAACTTTCGGCATAATTCTTTTCGACTTCGCTATGAGCGCTAAAGCGAAAAACTCATCGTGTCACTCCCGGCCGCCAGGCCGCTGTTTCCACACGGACTACCCACAAATTCTGCTACAGAGAAAGCTATTGGAACCGCGCTGTATTGCAGCGAATGCGAGAAATACAAAGCACGGGCCCCTGCGGCCAGCATTCAGGTTCCGTTTTAGAACCAGCCGGCGGGGAGAAGGGGGGCGGGAGGCCATTTGGCTCTTGGACATTTCTTGGACATAATTCCATTCTGCCACGGCCGCGAACGGCGGGCAAGAGAAGAACCAAGCCGGCCGGCCTGGCGTACCAAGGCGGGCCGCCAAAACTTGTGCCGGGGTGAAAATATTCCCGGTGCGTCGGCGCCCGGCTGTGCTGTCTGCATGGCGCAGACAGCACGAAGACGTTCGGCCTTTTGCGGTCCGGCTGCGGTTCGTAGCCGCCAGCACAGACACCGGGTTCCTGGATGATGCGGCCACCCCACCGGGGAGGCATTCGGCCAAGCCCCCCTACAACGTGGTATTGTGTGAAGCAGGGCCAATGCTATGATCCATAGAATGATAGAGTTGATGTGAAAACAAAGCAACAACCCCAAAAAGAAATATGAAAAACAAAAAATACAAATTAGGTCTCTCCATTCTCGCCAGTGGATTGTCCTTCGTCGGTGCAGCCAATGCCACCGATTTGATTGTCAATGGCAATTTCGCGCTTCCTAGTGATGGATCAGGGTTTTCCGGTCCCCATTGCGGGGATTATAGCGGTAATGCTTGTACGGGTGGTCCGGGCGGCACCAGCACATGCGGCGGGGCCTTTGGGTGGCAGTACTTCACCCAATACAACTTAAGTTATAACGGTTATGGTTATAATTATTATGACGGGCCGGCCATTCCGGCTTCCGAAAACCCGGGCAGCTATTACTCCGCGTGCCAATGCGTCGGCGGCGGCGAGTGGAGTCACTTCAGCACCCCCCAGGACGAGACCGGGTTCTTGGACTTGAATATGCCACAATACGCCGCCTCCGAAACGGTGATGTTGACCGACGCGGTGTCCGGTTCGGATATCGATGCGGGCATGGCCCAATACACCTTCAGTGCCTGGCTGGCTTCCTACGGCACAAGCTATGACGGCAACGGGGTGGGCAACCCTGAACAGCCCTTCCTGGTCCTTCAGTTTTTCAGCACCCCCAGTGGCCAGCCGTTTGCTGCAGGCTTTTTGGGCACCGCCGCGATCTTCGACCGGTGCACCAACACCTATGCGGTGACCTTCGCTAACGGCACCACTACTATTCCAGCCGACGTTTCCGCTGATCACCAGTGGATCAAATACGTCGCCACCGGTGTCGTTCCCGCCACAGCGCGTCAGGCGACGGTCTTTATGACACGCAGCCCCAATGCGGGTCTGCATGGCTCTCCCGACACCTACGTGGATCTGGTAAAATTGGACATAACCGGCGTGACGCCCATTGCTCCCGCCATCACCACGCCCCGGCCAACCAGACCGCTGCCGTGGGCAACAGCGTTACTTTCTCCGTCGTGGCCACCGGCACTACGCCCACTTACCAGTGGCGGCAGGGTGGGACGAATCTTCTGGACAGCACCAGCGCGACGCTGGTCCTAAAGCCCGTCCTGATGGCCAACGCCGGCTCCTATGACGTCGTGGTGTCCAACAGTGTCGGCGTGGTTACCAGTACCCCGCCGGCTGTGCTGACGGTCATCAATCCTCCAGTTTTCGTCACCGGCCAATGGGATTTTCTCCACGGCAATCTGGCGGCAAGCTACGGGGCCGACCTGCAATACAACGATCCTGGCGTGTCGAGTATAACGACTTTCGGCACCACCACGAGTTATGGCATTTCGGACATCAACGGCGTACCGACCCCGGTGATGCACTTCACACCCCCCGATGCCCAATGGGGCGGTTACAAGATGTATCATGGGGCGGCGCCCAATGGCGGCGGCACCAATGTCAATCAGTACACGCTCATCTATGACGTTTATTATCCGGCTGGCTCGGATGGAACCTGGCGTTCCTTGTTGCAGACGGATGTCGGCAACACCAGCGACGGTGATTTGTTCGTCAACCCATCGGACGGCATCGGCATCAGCGGCATTTATGACGGCGTTGTCAGTGCGGGTGCTTGGCACAGGCTGGCCTTCGCCATTGACCTGACGGGAACGGAGACGGGGACGGCCACGACGCCGGTGATCGCCAAATTCATCGACGGGGTTAAAGTCGGCAACCAGACGGTTGGTTTGGATGTCGGGCTGGATGGGCGGTGGTCGCTGGGCCCATACGCATTGCTCTTTGCCGACAATGACGGCGACGTGGCGGAAGCCTACGTCAGCAGCGTCCAGTTCAGCAATGGCCGCCGTGCCGATGGCTTCATCGAGGCGTTGGGCGGGCCGAGCGCCCTCAAGATCCCGGGCACGATCAAGGCCGGCGTGACCAACGGTGCCGTGATCATTATGTGGACCGGCGGCGTGCCATTGCAAGGCGCCGATGTCATCACCGGGCCGTGGACGACGGTGGCTGGGACCGCCGGCCAGTACACCTACACGCCTTCACCGCTGAGCACGGCGAAGTTCTATCGTCCGCAGATACCATAAGCGGCGAAGTGGGTCCGGTTCGGCGGATTAAGATCTGCCGAATCGGACAACTTCAAAAGGCCACTGGACTATCCGGAAACCTTAACGGTGCGGAAGCCGAAACCGGTGGCCGATCAGGTGTTGCTTGAAGGTGATCTAAGCGCTCCGGATGACACGATCATACGGCGAATCGGCCTGCACCCAACTTAAGAGTTTGCCTTCCGCTAACAGGGTCGGGTTAGCCGTCCGGCTTCAATGACGCGTCCGTTTCGTCCAGCCCGTAATGCCAGATCAACGGGGCGAGCGAGAGGCCGCCGTGCTCCCAGCCGGCGTGGCTGATGTACCATTGTCATAGGCACACAAAAGCTCATGCGGAAATCTCGCGGACATTTTGTCTTCTTGCACAGCCAGAGGACTGGCGCACTCCAAAACGCTTCGCGTATTTCATGAATCATTGTGTCGCGCACAGCGTCTTGGACTGTCCACCCTCCGCAGTACTGCTACGGAGGACGGGCGGCGGCCCTCCGCCGCTTTTCCCAACGGCATATCAAACTGTGCCAATGTTAACTGAAACTGCTATATCTGAGTTTTCTCGAAGCGCCGGAGCATGTTTTTGTTGATAACGATTGGGAAGTGCCGCGCATCGTCGGCACAGGTTTGGAGGATTATTTTCTCGGCGGATGGTACTTTCGCGAAGGGCCATTCATCGGTCCTTACCACGGTGTGCCGGTGAAGGACACGCTCAATGCCAGCGTGGCCATGTATCGAGTGCACGAGGCCGATGCGATTCGCTTTCAGGAGCGGCTAAAGTTTGCCTTCGTGAACCAATGGTCGCCGGACACCGGCTTAGCCCGTTCTGCTTTTCGTCGGTCGCGTTTCTTTACCTGGACCGAGCGGAGGGGCAGAGGACGTCGATGCCATCGGTCAAAGAGTTGCTTTGTTGGTATCGGATTCGGAACACGGACCATCAGAGCATTCCCTAAACCCGAAATCCGAAACCCAAAATCCGAAACAAATCCAAAATTCGAAGCGGGAATGTTCAAAACTCGCGCGATGGGCGGGTTTCGAACCTTTGAATTTCGGATTTCCCGGCCGGCTAATAGTTGACCGTCAGTGCAACCCGCCCTTTCGCCGCCGGCGGCACCGTCACTGTCTCCTGCTCCGCATCGAACTGCTCCCATCGCTTGCCGTCTGCGGTCACGGAGCGAATCCGATGACCCTCGGGAACCCGCAGCCGAAGCTTGACCTGGGCGACCGGCGGCGCTGACGGCATCTCCAGGCTGGCCTCGACTTTTCCGGCTTGGAGATGCGAATGGAGACTAAAGCTGACACGTCCCCAGCGGGTTGGCGCGTTCGACACGGCGATGGTCTTACCGTCTTCCAGCCAGGCGCGCGGCGTGCCCTTCGCCAGCCAAATCACGTCCGAAGCGGGCTCTTCAAAAACAAGCATCCACCGCGTCAGCAAGGGAACTGTCATCTGTGCCGGCGCGCAATACGGGGCAGTATATGGCTTGGGCAGGAAAATTCGGGTTTCCGGCGCCGTCCAGGTTCCGCGGGTGTACTGGTGGGCCATCAGGCTGTAGAGCAGCAAGAGATATTCGCGCGTGAAATCGTATTGCATCAAACCATATCCATGACCATAACTCAGGAACCCGCCCCATTCGTGAGTGTTGTAACCATACACGGTTGGGATACCAAGGACAGTGTCGTGGTGCGCGGCGCGGTATTTGACAATCGCTTCGATTTGCTCGCGCGTCAGGTTGCCCGAGTAAAGCATCTCCATGTAGGCCCGGTAGGAGCGGAATTGCGGGTTGAGCTTGTCGCGCGCAACCGCGATATGGAATGGTTCCTTCACGCCGGCAATCGCCGGCAGGCACGGTGGCTGGGTGTTGGTCAGCAGCGAGCGCTCGATGGCTTTTTGGGTGTCCTGCTCCAAATCGCGCGATTCGTGCCTGAGTTTCTGACCCCACATGGCCAGTTCCGATTGATGCTTCTTCGCGCCGATCTTTTCCCAGACCGCTCCCAGGTCTTCGAATCCACGCGCGGCTTCGGTGTTGTTCGAAAGATAAGGCTGCATGTAGCGGGCTGGATCGGGATCAAGACAGGAGTCGGCCTCGCTCCAGCCAGCGATGATGCCGTGGGCTGGGTCTTCCGCCGGCAGCAGCAGCGCCTTGGCCCGCATGGCCAGGAGCAGTTTCGCCACGGCGTCCAGGCGGTGCTGGTGACGCAAAAGGAGCTCATAATCACCGGTATAATTGGCGTATTGGGCCACCACGGCGAGCATCCGCCCATATTGGCCGGTCTCGGGACCGCGATAGAGAATCGAGCCGTCATCGCGCACGAAATACGTGAAATAGTTGTCGATATATTGGCGCGCCAGGTCGAACAGCCCCCAGGCCAGCATCGCGGCTGTGTCTGCCGTGAACGTGTCGGGAAACCCGTCGTGTTCACTGCCGCCGTAGCTGCGGTCAAACACGCCGTACTTGGGGAATGCGCCCACCCGTGTCATCATCTCGCGCACCAGCGAATGGCGCGCCAGGTCCGCCAGGCGTTGGTCGGGCACCTCGATCTGCATCCCCTGCGCCAGGGCCTGGTTCCACCCGGCGCGCATCGACAGCAGTTCCTCGTAAAAGGATTCCGCCCGGATTTCGGTGCGGGGCGGGAACGGATGGTACGAATCAAAGTAACGAACCCAGCGGAGCCTGTTGTCTTCAATCCGGCTCAGCCGATACCAAACCGGCTGCACCCGCTGGTTCCCGTTCTCCACCCGCATCGGCGCATAAATGATCAGTTCCGACCAATCGCCCGGCTTCTCCGGATACACAAACCTCAGCGCCGGCAGCCAACCGCCCACCAGCCCATCGAGCACACGGCCCGCGTCGCGGATTTTCCGGATGGCCGGAACATAGGCCGCGGGATCGAAGTTCGGCGTGATGCCCCCATAAAAAACTCCAACCTTTTCCAAACACTCGTGCGTTCCAACGAAGGTGTAGGTGTACATCTTCGAAATCGGCGGAAAGCAAGCCGCCACATTGGTGTATTCGGGATCGCCCGCCTGGGCCAGCATCTCTTCCCCCAGCAGGTCACGTTCGCTGTTGAGCACCTCCTCCAAACTGTGGCCATGGTACAGGCTCTTTGGGTCGGTCCAGGTCGGCTCCAGCGACTTCGGCAAATCCACTTTCACCCCCTCTTCATCCACAAACAGGAGCGGGCCGTTCGGTTGGGTGAAATCCTCGAAAACCGCCAGCCGATGCTTCGATGGATCACGGACCACCGCCATCAACGACCAGTTCCCCAGCCGCTGGCTCTGTTCGAGCCGGACCTCCTTTCCGGCCCACGAAACTACCACCGACCCGTCGCTGGAAATGCGGGTCACTTTCGGGCCTTCGGTCGCGGCATTCGCGCAGACAAAGCCTGACAAAAGGGAACACCCAAACACCCAGGCCAAAAGTGAATCCCGAAGCCTGCTCCAATTCATCCACTGCACATTCACGGCATCTGCCTTTTCTAAACCTGAGCCATAATTGGGCATGAAACCGGGCCTCGTCAAACTATTTGCCTCGTTTTTTCTTTTTCGTTGACTCCGTTCGGCATTCCTGTCTCCTCTCCATCTGCATGGCGCGGTTTCATTTGCTTTGGCTGGCGATGCTCGCCGCACACTGTCTGGCGGGGGACGAGTTGTCCGATTCGGCGCTCAGTGAACAGGTCGGACGCAGCAGTGCCGGGCGGGTCGTCACCCCGGTAAATCAGGTGGTCATATCCGCCGGCCAAACGGTTGATTTGCCTGGAATGCGCCCCCAGGCGCTGGCGTTCAGCCCGGACGGGCGGATTCTCGTGGCGGCTGGCAAGACTCCCGAGATCATTGTGATGGATCCCCAAACGGGGCGGATTCTCAAGCATGTTCCTTTGCCGCCGGAGGGGCCGGCCGCGCCGACCGCCGTTTCGACCCATCTCTTGCAACCCGATGATGAGGAACAGGTGAGCTTCACGGGACTGGCCTTCTCCCCGGACGGTTCCCGGCTCTACCTTGCGAACGTCAACGGCAGCATCAAGGTCTTCAGTGTCAGCCAAGACCACGAAGTGGCCGGTTTGTTCTCCATCGCCATGCCGCCGGCCAATGCGCCACAGCGCAAGGCCGACATCCCGGCGGGACTTGCCGTTTCCCGCGACGGCAAACGGCTTTATGTCGCGTTGAACCTGTCGAACCGGCTCGTCGAATTGGATGCGGCGACCGGAGCGGTGTTGCGCCTTTGGAAGACAGGCGTCGCACCTTACGACGTGGTACTCGCGGGCGACAAGGCCTACGTGAGCAACTGGGGCGGCCGGCGGCCTGACAACAACAGCGTTGCCGGGCCGGCGGGACAGGGTACGTTTGTGCGCGTGGACCCGGTGCGGCACATTGCCAGCGAAGGGTCGGTGACTGTGATTGAAGTCCGGACTCCGAAAGCCGGCGCCCTTCAGAGTTCCCAAATCCAGGAACCCAAGTGCGAAGTGCTGACGGGGCTGCACGCCTCGGCGATGGCCCTCTCGCCCAACGGCCGATATTTGGTCGTTGCCAATGCCGGCAGCGATACACTGAGCGTCATCAATACCCAAACCGAGCAGATCGTGGAAACGATCTGGGCGCGCCAAAATCCGGCGGACCTGTTCGGTGCCAGCCCGAACGCGCTGGCGTTCGCTCCGTCGGGCAAAACGCTCTTTGTTTGTAACGGCACGCAGAACGCGGTGGCCGTAATCGCTTTCGCGCCCGGCAAGTCGAAATTGAAGGGCTTGGTTCCGGTGGGCTGGTTTCCCGGCGCCATCGTCTATGATGCGCGCCGGAAGAGCCTTTATGTGGCCAACATCAAGGGCATCGGCTCCGGACGGGCGCGCAAATTGGATGGCCCGCCCGAATTCAATTCCCGCCAGTATTGCGGGTCTTTGTCGTTGGTGCGCGAGCCTGACGCGGGCGGGTTGGCCAAAATGACCCGTCAGGCGCTGGCCAACATGCGTTACCCGCGGCTGGCCCAGGCGAGTCTGCCTCCGCGGAGTGGCGAACCCCTGCGGCCCATCCCCGAACGAGTGGGCGAGCCCAGCGAGTTCAAGCACGTCGTTTACATCATCAAGGAGAACCGCACCTATGACCAGGTGTTGGGTGACATCAAGGAAGGCAATGGCGACGGGAATCTGTGCGTCTTCGGTGAGCAGATCACGCCCAACCAGCACAAACTCGTGCGCGAGTTTGTGCTGCTCGACAACACCTACTGTTGCGGCATCCTCAGCGCCGACGGCCATGAATGGGCTGACACCGCATTTGCCACCGATTACATGGAGAAATCCTTCGCCGGATTCCCGCGCAGCTATCCGGACGGGATGGAAGACGCCGACGTGGACGCGCTGGCATACTCGCCGGCCGGGTTCATCTGGGACAACGTGGTCGCGCACGGCAAATCTTTGCGCGATTATGGTGAATTCGCCATCACCCGAAAGTCCTGGAAGGACAAATTGCGCAGTGGCAGCCCGAAGTTCCTGGACCACTATCACGAGTTTTTGAATGGCACGGAAACCATCAACCTCCGCAGTGAACCTGCCATTGAGTCGTTGCGTCCATACCTGGCCACCAACACCGTGGGTTGGGACTTGGCTGTGCCGGACGTGTTCCGGGCGGCGCAGTTTATCAAAGAACTAAAACAGTTCGAGCAAACGGGTGATTTCCCGAGTCTGGCCATCGTCTGTTTGCCGAATGATCACACGAGCGGGACCGGCGCCGGTTCACCCACGCCGGCCGCCCAGGTGGCGGACAATGACCTGGCTCTCGGCCAGATCATCGAAGCGCTCAGCCATAGCCGCTTTTGGAAGGAGACTTGCGTCCTGGCGATTGAGGATGATCCCCAGGACGGCTGGGATCATGTGAGCGGCTACCGCACGACCGCCTACGTTATCAGCCCCTACACCAAACGCCGCCAGGTCATCAGCACGCAGTACAATCAAACCAGCCTCCTGCGCACCATCGAACTCATTCTCAGCCTGCCGCCGATGAACCAAATGGACGCAACGGCCACCCCGATGTCCGATTGCTTCACCGACACGCCTGACCTCATGCCGTTCGTCGCGGTGACGAATAACGTCCCTCTCGACCAGATGAATCCGGAGTCGAAGAAGATTTCCGATCCGCTCTTGCGCAAGGCGGCCTGCGCCTCGGCGCGCCTGCCGCTCCAGAAGCCGGATCAATGTCCGGAAGACCTGCTAAACCGGATTCTGTGGCACTCGATGAAAGGTTCGCAGGCACCATACCCGGCGTGGGCAGTGCAGGAGACGGACAACGAATAACAGCGTTGGAACCATGTCCGCTCCACTTTTACAAGTTGCCGGGCTGCAAAAGAGTTATAATGCGCCTGTTTTGGTGGATTTCAATTTTGCCTTGCGACCGGGCGAAGTCCATGCGCTGATTGGCAGCAATGGCGCGGGCAAGTCCACTTTCGCGCGTATTCTCTGCGGGTTGACTGCCGATGATGGTGGAGAGATGCGGTTTTGCGGACAGGCTTACCGCCCAAAATCAAAGCGCGAAGCGGAGCGCGCGGGTGTTGTCATGGTGCTGCAAGAACTCAATGTGATCGGGGCCTTGAGCATCGCGGAAAATATTTTTCTCAACCGACTGCCGCGGCGCGGCGGCTGGGTGCGTTTCACGGAATTGCGGGAAAAGGCAGTCCAAGCCCTGGCGCGTGTTGGGCTGAACGAACTTGATCCGGCGGCGCCGGCCGGCCAACTCGGCGTCGGGCATCAACAACTGGTCGAGATCGCGGGCGCCCTGGCGCGGGACTGCCGGTTGCTCATTTTGGACGAGCCGACTGCAGCGCTTACTGACCCGGAGATAGAGCGGCTTTTTGAAAACATCCGCCGGCTGCAAACCGAAGGGGTGGGCATTATTTACATCAGCCATCGCATTGATGAAATTCGCCGCGTGGCCAACCGTATCACCGTGATGCGCGACGGACGGCACATTGCCACCCATGACGCCGGAGATGTGAAGCTCGCGCAGTTGATCCGGGAAATGGCGGGCCATGACTTGCCGGAGCGAAGGAATAGCCGGGGTTCTGCCGGCGGAGAAGTCGCGCTGAGCGTGCGGCATCTGCGCGCGGGCGGTCGCGTGCGCGACGTGAGCTTCCAGGCCCGGCGCGGGGAAATTCTTGGCCTGACCGGGCTTATCGGCTCCGGCCGCACGGAAACTTTGTGCGCCATCTTCGGCGCGGAGGCCAGGGACGGCGGCGAGATTCTGGTGGAGGGGAACGCCGTGGTCATCCGCAGTCCGGAGGATGCGGTTCGGGCCGGCATTGGATTGGTGCCTGAGGACCGCAAACAAGATGGCTTGCTCTTGGCGCAATCGATCCGTGTCAACACCACGCTGGCCACGCTCCGGCAACATGCCGGCAAGTGCGGCTGGCTGGATGGCCGCGCTGAAGCAGAGACAGCCGAAAAATTCTCGCGGCAGTTGCAAGTGCATTGCGCGTCGCTTGAGCAGGCGGTTGGGGAACTCAGCGGCGGCAATCAACAGAAGGTGGTCATTGCCCGCTGGCTGGCGCGCGATTGCCGCATCATGCTCTTTGACGAACCGACGCGCGGCATCGATGTCGCGGCCAAGGACACAATATACCAGTTGTTGCGCGACCTGGCCGATGCCGGCAAAGCGGTGGTGGTGGTTTCGAGCGAATTGACGGAGTTGATGCTGATATGCGACCGCGTCCTGGTGATGTCAACGGGAAGGATCACCGCTGAATTCCTGGCGGGCGAGTGGACGCAGGAAAAAATAACGCGGGCCGCCTTCAGCGGGCATTTCGAGCAAAGAGAAGGCGCCGGCTAAATCGTGAAAATCCAATCCAAAAAAATTGCCGAATACACCGCCATGTTGGTGATATGGCTTGGGCTGGTGCTGTTGTTTGGGATGTTAAGCCACAATTTTCTCAGCGCCCGGACTTTCGCGGCGCTGGCCAATCGCATTCCGGCGTTGGTCGTGATCGCCGCCGGCATGACCCTGGTGCTCATTATCGGAGGAATAGATCTTTCCGTGGGCTCGGTGCTGGGGCTCTGCGGTTCCGTTCTGGGCGTGGCGATGATGGATTATCACCTCTCTTTCTGGGCGGGAACAATGATCTGCCTCGGGATCGGCCTCGCGGCGGGCGCGCTCAATGGCGCGATCAGCGTCGGTCTGGGGATTCCGTCGTTCATTGTCACGCTCGGCATGCTGGAAGTGGCGCGCGGCCTGGCCTATTTGACAACGCATTCGCAAACAAAATACATCGGCAGCGAAGTGGAAGGGTTGTCAGGGCCGATTCATGGTTTGGGGGTCTCGCCTGCCTTTTTCATCTCCCTGCTGGTGATTGTGGCGGGGCAGGTGGCGCTCTCACGGACGGTATTCGGCCGCTACCTGATCGCCATCGGCTCCAATGAATCAGCCGTGCGCCTGGCGGGAATCAACCCCAAGCCCGCCAAAATCGCGGTCTTCGCCTTGCTGGGCTTCCTCAGCGGGCTGGGCGGGGTGTTTTACACGTCGCGGCTGGGCTCGTCCGATCCCAATGCAGGAATGGGTCTGGAACTCTCGGCCATTGCCGCGGTGGTGATTGGAGGCACAAGCCTCATGGGCGGTCGGGGCTCTGTTGTAAATACTTTTTTCGGCGTTCTGATCATTGCCACGCTCGAAGCCGGTTTGGCGCAGGTCGGCGCGACCGAGCCGGCCAAGCGGGTCTTCACCGGAGGGGTCATTGTGGCGGCGGTGATCCTCGATGCCTGGCGGCGTCATTTGCATCCGGCGAACCGAAGTTCAGTTTGACTTCGTCCAAGGAGTGGAAACTTGCCGGATGCTATTTGGTGATCACGTCCACTGGCGTGGCCTGGTCGGCAGGCGGAGCTTCACCCCGCAGAATCTTCAGAGCTGCCTCGATGCCAAAGACGGCGAGTTGGTCTCCATGCTGATCCGCCGTGGCGGTGACCTCGCCCTTGCCCATCAGCGCATGAATGGCGCTGATGTTATCAAAGCCGGCCACCAGAACTTTTCCGGTTTTGCCGGCGGCCTCAATCGCCGCCACCGCGCCCAGCGCCATATTATCGTTGGCGCACAAGATGGCTTTGAGGTCGGGATGTTCACTGAGGAGGGCAGTGGCAACGCCGTTGGCTTTTTCCATTTCCCAATCGCCGCTCTGCACACTGACGATATTGACGCCCGCGGCCTTCATCGCGTCCTCGAAACCGAGCCGCCGTTGCTGGCCGTTAAAAGCCGTGGGAATCCCTTCGATGATGGCGACGTTGTCGCCGATTTTAAGTTGTTTGGCGAGAACCTCGCCAACTTTGCGCGCGCCCGCGCGATTGTCCGGACCGACGAAAGGCACTTGCAGATCCGCCTGCTTGAGCACGCCGGCATCGAGTTTGTTGTCAATATTGACGACCAATATGCCGGCCTCCTTGGCGTGCTTGAGAACGGTGGCCAGCGCCTTGGAGTCCGCCGGGGCGATGACGATGGCGTTCACCTGCAGTGCGATCATTTGTTCGACAAGGTTCACCTGCTCGGCGAGGTCGGTCTCGTTTTTGATGCCGTTGGCCAGCAGGTCGTAGGCGGCGGCGTTGGTTTTTTGATGCCGGCTGGCGCCCGCGGCCATGGTGCTGAAAAACTCATTGGCCAGCGACTTCATGACCAGGGCGATTTTGGGCTTTTCCGCAGGCGGTTTGCCTGCCGCCTTGTCTTCGGATTTGCCGCAACCGCCCAACAAGGCCGCCGCGGCGAGAAGGAAAGTTGAAAAAACACGGAATTTCATGTGGATTAAACTTCGATTTTGACCGTCCGCTTCCAAGGAAACTGTGAATGCTGGCCGTTCCGTTGAACTGCGGGGACCGCGGAAACCAGGGGCCGTTGGATCTTGCCCGTGGCCAGCATGCGCTCGATTTCCTTGCGGGTCGGAGCCGAGGTCTGCGCTCCCATACGGGTCACTGAGATGGCGGCGGCGGCATTGGCAAAGCGCGCCGCCTCGACCAGCGGTTTGCCTGCCGCCAAGGCCACGGAAAGGGCGCCGTTAAAGACATCGCCGGCGGCGGTGGTGTCAATCGCCTTGACTTTGTATCCTGGGATCATCTGTCTGGTTTCTTTTCCGGCGACGTAGACTCCGCGAGATCCCAGGGTGATGATCACGTTTTGCACTCCTCGCGAAAGGAGTTCCGCGGCGGCCTTGGCCGCCGCCGCCCAGCCTCTGAGAGTGACGCCGGTTAGCAATTCCGCTTCGCTTTGGTTTGGTGTAAGCACGGAGACCCGCCGGAGCAAGCTGGCCGGCAGGCATTGGGCCGGAGCCGGGTTTAGAATGACGCGCAGGCCGGTCTCAGCGGCAAGTTCAGCCGCGGCTTCGACCGTCTTCATTGGAGTTTCCAATTGCAGGACGAGCACATCGGCGTCGTGAAATGCTTTTCGAGTTTTCTTGAGGTCCGCCGGAGCCAGTTTTCCGTTCGAGCCGGATGCCACCGCAATGCTGTTTTCTCCGGCGCGGCCAATGAAGATCAGCGCGACGCCAGACGGGTTTGTTTGATCCCGAATCACATAATCGACATTGATTCCGTCGGCGACGAAGCCTGCGACGGTCTTGTCGCCGAACATGTCCCGGCCAATGCGCGCGATGAAGGTTACGGCACCGCCGGCGCGGGCGGCGGCCACGGCCTGATTTGCTCCCTTGCCGCCGGACGCGCTGGCAAAGTGGCCGCCAAGAATGGTTTCGCCGGGTTTCGGCAGGCGATCCATCTTGATGGCCATGTCGGTGTTTGAACTGCCGACGACAAGAATAGAAGGTGCGGGTTTCAATGAGCAGGCTACAACATTTAATTTCGACCGGCCCGCGGCGGACCGAACGGCAGCCAAATCTGGTAGTCGGCGCCGGTTGCTCCCGCGTCGGCGAACGGCACCAGGCGCATGGCCAGATTCGTTCCGCCGTCGGCCATGCGAAAGACCCTTGCGCCCGGCCAGGATTCGACTTTGTCAGGCGCGGCTTCCGCAGTGATGCGCAGTTCGTTTGGATCGGAGCCAGGGATGGAGAAATGGGGCGCCTTTTCCGCTGGCTCTCCGGACGCAGCCGCGTCGGCGGCCAGCACCAAAGGGCCGTACAAAACCGCCAGCTTGCCTTCGTTTTTGTGGTCTCCAATGAGGATGCGGGGCTCGATCTTGAAGTGAAGTTGGATTTTATCCTGGTCCTGCCAAAGTCTTTGAATGGCCAGGTAGCCGTCAGCCCCGGTTTTACCTTTGGCGTTCCTGCCGTTGACTTGAACGCCGGCTTCTTCGCACCAACCCGGAATACGCAGCTTGATGACAAATGGCGTTTTGGGTGCGCTCGTCACCGTTATCTCAATGTCCCCGCTGGCGGGGTATTCCGTTTGCGTTGCGAGCGCAACCGAAGTCCCGTCCCGGAGGGTGAGCCGGGCCGTTCCAGCGTCGTAGAGATTGACAACCACGCCGTCGGCATCCGTGGCAAGCGCAAATGTGGCGATGAGAGCGACGCCCCTGGGGCCGCTGGACAGGCAGCAATTTCCATCCAGGTTGTTCGTGTACGGTTTCCTTCCTTCCATCTGCACGTAATAACCCCATTTTGTGCCGTCGCAACTTTGGGCGCCCATCAACTGGTTCAAAACGGTTTTCTCGATCTGATCGGCAAAACGTTTCTCACCGGTCAGCCGCAATAACTGGGCGTTGAATTGCAGCCAGGTCACGGTGACACAAGTCTCACCGACATCATTGACATTGGGAAAATCGAAATCCCCGTGGAAAAGCTCGCAATAGCTCGCGGTGCCGGTGGGGTAGAGGCGATGGTCCACAATGTCCTGCCACGCATTGAGACAAGCTTCGAGGATTTTGGGGTCGCTGACCGTGCGATGGAACTCCAGCGCGCCGTTGAGGCACGAAAGCATCTCGTAAGCTTTGGCGTCTCCGACTTTATCCACGCGTTTGGAGGTCAGAAGGGTTGAGACAATCTTTGGGCCATCCGGTTGTTCCCATGAGCGGAGGATGTATTTGCAGAAATCAAGGTAACGAGATTCGCCGGTCATGCGGTAGAGCAACACCATAGGCTCGAGCACGCTCGTCGGCGCCATGCCCGCATGGAAACCCGCGGCGAGGATGTTGCGCTGGCCGGGTTGGTCGCCAAAACTCCGGCAGAGAAGATCGGCCATGCGGCGGCAGGCGGGCAGCGGCGCCTGGTTGCCGGTGTAACGCATGTAAGTGATCAGGCCGATGAGATTGTATTTGTGCGCCCAAACGTCCCATTCCGTCCAGCGGTCCTTCTCAAGGTACGTTCCCAGATAGCCGTCTGGAAGCTGGCACTTGACCAACTCGGCGGCGACGAAATCAAGTTTCCGGCGGAGCAGCGGATCGCCGGTATTGACCCAAGCCAGCGTGGCGGCGTGCAACCATTTGCCGACGTGTTCCCCGTCCCAGGACTGCCGGCCCGGACGCTTGCGAAAACCTTCCAGCAGGCGATCCACATCCAGCATGGCCAGGCGATTTGATTCGTTGACAGCCATCCGCATCCCCACCCATCCCGTAAGATGCACCCGGTCTGGAACTTGTGCGTCCTGCCGGTCCGCGATAACAGGCTCCACTTTGTCGGGAAGAGGTGAAATAGTGGAGGCTGACAGGCGCGAAAGCAGAGTGGCAGACGTGAGGGCCGCCACGGTCAGGGCGCTTGCAAACCGGGACCGAATCTGACAGTTCATCAAAGAAATAATTAATGCAAACGATTGTGCAAAAATCCGCGCAGATCAACCTTTTTTCTTCTTTTCCTGTACTGCGAACTGACTCAAAATTGGGGTTTGCCACGCACTTCGGATTTTGGGTGTGCGCCGGTGAAGCTGGG
>DLMG01000103.1:0-5653 GCA_002479245.1 Verrucomicrobia subdivision 3 bacterium UBA7542
GCGGCCGCCAACACCAAGACTTATGACAGTTCGACCAGCGCGGCGGCAACCCCGACAATCAGTGGCCTGCAAGGTTCTGACTCGGTGACCGGCCTGGCTGAAACCTACGACACGAAGAATGTGGGCACGAGCAAAACCCTCAGTGTCAGCGCCTTCACCGTCAACGACGGCAACAGCGGCAACAACTATACCGTCAACACCGTCGCCAGCACTGCGGGCGTGATTAATCAGGCGGCCCTGACAATTAACGCGGTGCCCAATACCAAGACCTATGACGGCACCATCAGCGCCGCAGCCATACCGACCGTCAGTGGCCTGCAAGGCTTCGACTCGGTCAGCGGCCTGGCCGAGACCTACGACACAAAAGACGCAGGCATTGACAAGACCCTCAGTGTCAGCGCTTACACGATCAACGACGGCAACAACGGCAACAACTACACCGTTGGCAACACCAACAACTTCGTCAACTCCGCGGGTGTCATCACCCCGGCGACCCTGACGGTAACGGCCGACAACAAGACCAAGATTTACGGGCAAGCCAATCCGTCGCTGACGGCCAGTTACAACGGCTTTGTCAATGGTGAGAGTGTCAGCGTATTGTCGTCACCAGCGGTCTTGAGTACGACGGCAACGACCACGAGTGGCGCGGGCAAGTATCCGATCACCGTCAGCGGTGCGGCAGATGCCGACTATACGATTCAGTATGTGAATGGAACACTGCAGGTGATTTCGGCCCCGCAACTGGCCGGTGCCAACATCAACGTGAACGGGATAAATCAATTCGTCGTCAACTGCCCGACCATTGCAGGTCAGACATATCAACTCGAATACACCACCAACCTTGTCGCGCCAAATTGGACATCTTTGGGCACTCCATTCGCCGGGACCGATGGTATTGTTGCCGTGACCAACAGCATGAGCGCCACACCGCAATGCTTCTTCCGGGTGGAAGTGCTGGAAGAGCAATAATACAGCCCTTGCAGCGCCCCACAAGGACAAGGGCAATTTGAGGAAAACGCAGGCCGGCGGATGACCATTCGCCGGCCTGCTGGGTTATCGGCGGTTGCCGGAAGAATGACAGCGGGCCACCCCCTCCTTGCCGTTTAAGATTGCCATGTGTCCGTCAAAGTTTAGAGTGTTCAGCGTTCAAATGAAATTTTCATTGCCCATTCTCGGGCTGGCGTGGCTGACATTTTTTAGCGCGTCGGCGCAGGTGACCGTGGACGTGGTGTTGGATCAGGAACAATTTCTGCCCAGCGAATCGCTGCCTGTGGCGGTGCGCATCACGAACCGTTCCGGCCAGTCGCTGCATTTGGGCGCAGACGCGAACTGGCTGACGTTTAGTGTGGAATCAACGGGCGGTACGATGGTTGTCAAAAATGCCGACGTGCCGGTGCAGGGTGAATTTGATGTGGGTTCGTCGCAAGTGGCCACCAAGCGTGTGGATTTGGCGCCGTATTTTGCGCTGACGCGGCAGGGCGGTTATCGCGTCACCGCCAAGGTGCACATCAAGGATTGGAACGCGGAAATCCCGAGCCCGCCTCAATCCTTTAACGTGATTGACGGCGCGAAATTGTGGTCGCAATCGTTTGGCCTGCCCGTGCCCGCCGGGGTGACGAATCGCGCACCGGAAGTCCGCAAATATACCTTGGAGCAGGCGAATTATCTGCGTTCGCAACTGCGGATGTATGTGCAGGTGAGCGACGAATCCGAAAGGCGCATTTTCAAGGTTCGCGCGATTGGTCCGATGGTTTCGTTCAGCCAGCCGGAGGCGCAACTGGATCGTCTCAGCCATTTGCACGTGATGTATCAAAGCGGCGCGCGTATCTTCACTTACTCGGTGGTCAGTCCCGACGGTGACATCGTGCGGCAGGAAATTTACGATTATTTCATCACGCGCCCGCGTTTGCACACCGAAGACGATGGCAGCATTACGGTCCTTGGCGGCGCGCGCCGGGTGAAACCAGACGATATGCTGGAGGTGAAGCCGCCCAACGAAGTGCCCGCAGCACCCGCGAAACCCTGAGCGCGCCGGTCATTGCATCAATTCTTCCTTCGACGTGACCTGCGCCTGGATAGCTTTGATAATCATCGTGGCGCGGGTGAGGGCGGTGTCCTGCGTTTCTCCGAGGAATGATTTTAATTGCACCCACACCGCCGCCATGGGATCGCCGTTCCGGTCGCGCAACGGCATCGTGACTGTAATTGTGCCTTTGCCGCGCCCAAAATAAACCTTGCCGTCGGTAAGGGCGGCTTTTTCCGCGTCGGTGCCGGGCTGGCCAATTTCTTTTTCCAACTTGCTGGCGGCAATCTGCGGCTGGCCTTTGTCGTCGAGTGTGTAAATGCGCAGCCCCAAAATACGCGGCTGTTTTTTCAGCATGCCTTGCACGAGCGTCTGCATCACCGGGACACGCGGGGTGTAGATGATGGTCGTGTCGCCAAAATAACCCACCGCATCGGACTTGGTGCGAAAACCGATTTTGCCGGTGGCGAATGAATTGTCGTGCAACGTCGGCATCACCAGTTTGCCGTTCAGCCAGCAGGTGATTTGATTGCCCTGGCATTGCACGGCCAGTGTGTGCCAGGTGTTGGTGGGAATGTCCGTTTTCGGGCCGATGGGGTCGGAACGGACGCCGTCCACGACCTTGTAAAAACGCACGTTGTTCCCCAGCGCGCTGGCGCGGATGACGTAACCATTGGATTCATTTTGGTAACGGAACACCACGCCGGCCATTTGCTCGACGGAGCCGCCGGCGATTTTGAACCGGGTCGTGAGGTTGAAGTCCTTGAACGTCTCGCCGTCGTAAATCAGCATCGGAAACCGCTCGTCCGTCGGGTCGGTGCTCGTTTGCGCGACCACGGCGCGGCGCGTGACCACCGGCGCCTGCGGCGAAAGCGGCGCGAGCAGCGGCGGCACTTCATCCATGATGATTTTCCATTCACCGGGCCGGCCGCCACCTGCCAGCGCAGCGTGGAAATTGGTCGGCATCAGACCGGTCGCAACGTCGCCGAAATCAATTTTGATTTCCGCGCCGGCGACCGGCAAAACCAGGACCAGCCAAAACCCAAAAAGAAATTTTCGCATTCCACGCAGCGTAACAAAAAGCGTTTGGACGACAAGGAGAGTGTTTGGGTGTGTTTTCAAAATCAAATACCCGGAGAAGAAACCGCGTGAAACGGGCGGCAGCTTTTGGACTGCGCTGGCAGAGCGCAGCGGCGACAGCGCTTTTGGAAGGACAACCAAAGCGGTGTCGCGCTCCGCTTGCCGCCGCACTCCAAAACTTCCCACACCCAACCCCTTTTTTAAAACCTATCCTGGCAGTGCCGGGAGCGCTGACGCTCCCAGGGGTTTCAACAAATCCGGGGCAACTGTTCGCCACTCGGCATGTCGAGGATCCGATTGGCGCCGATCGCGCTTTTCAATGTGACCAGGGGCGTGGAACTTTCGGCGACCTGCCCGATTATTGCCGACGCCGCCCCGACGGCGTGGCCGCGCAGGATTTGCAAGGCGCGTTCCACATCCTTCGCCACGATGAACGCAACAAAACGCCCTTCGCAGGCAACGTGCAGCGGATCAAGGCCAAGCATCTCGCAGGCGGCATGGACGTCTTCGCGCACCGGCACGGATTTTTCCTCGATGGCGATTTTAACTCCGGCGGCTTCTGCGATTTCGTTGAGTGCGCTGGCCAGGCCGCCGCGCGTCAAATCGCGCAGACAGTGGATTTCGATTCCGGCTTTCAGAAGCTGCATCACGAGGCCGGCCACCGGCGCGGAATCGCTTTCAATCTGGCTTTCAAATGCCAAACCCTCGCGCACGGCCATGATCGCCATGCCGTGCCGGCCCAAATCGCCGCTGACCAGAACGCCGTCGCCGGGCCGCACATTTTGTGGCGCGATTTTCTGTTCATGTTCGATGACGCCGATGCCCGCGGTGTTGATGAACAGGCCGTCACCCTTGCCTTTGTCCACGACTTTCGTATCGCCGGTGATGATTTGCACGCCGCAATGCTGTGCCGCGTCGCGCATGGAGCAGACCACCCGCCAGAGCGTTTCCATCGGCAAGCCCTCCTCCAGGATGAACGCGCTGCTGAGGTAAAGCGGTCGCGCACCGCTCATGGCGAGGTCGTTCACCGTGCCGTGGACGGCCATCGAACCGATGTCGCCGCCGGGGAAAAAAATCGGGCGCACGACGTAGGAATCAGTCGTGAACGCAAGTTTTTTGCCGGTCCATTCCACCACCGTTGAATCGTGCTGCGTGTCGAGCAACGGATTGCCAAACGCCGACAGAAACATTTTACCGATGAGCTGGTGCATCAGCTTGCCGCCGCCGCCATGCGCCATCAGCACATGCGGGTACTGCGAGAGGGGAACGGGGCAGGTTGAATTGAATTCCATAAAATTCAAAAATGAAAACATCCAACATCCAACATCCAACTCCCAACGTCGAATGTCTTGTCCCCGGCCATCCAAATGAGATTGGATGTTCGATGTTCGATGTTGGTTGTTGGATGTTTCTTCATGACTGATTCAGTTATGCCTCCGATATCGGTAATATGCCGCACAAGCGCCTTCACTCGACACCATCGTCGCGCCGAGCGGATGTTCCGGGGTGCAGCGCGTGCCAAAGGCCGGGCATTCGTGCGGTTTGATTTGTCCCTGCAAAACCAGGCCGCTGAGACATTCGGCGGATTCGGCAACGTGATGATCGGTCAGGCCGAATTTCTTTTCGGCATCGAACGCGGCATAGGCGTTGTTCAAACCAAGTCCGCTCTGCGGGATTTCGCCGACGCCGCGCCACTTGCGCGGCACGACCTTGAAAATCTTGTGAATCAACTCCTGCGCAGGCTGGTTGCCTTCGCGGCGCACGGCGCGGGCATATTGGTTTTCAACCTCGGCGCGGCCGGATTCCAGTTGCTGGACTACCATCAGCACGCCCTGCAAAATGTCCAGCGGCTCAAAACCGGTGACGACAATCGGCACGTGATATTTCGCCGCGAGGGGCGGGTATTCCCAGTAACCCATCACCGTGCAGACGTGCCCGGCGGCGAGAAAACCCTGCACCTTGCAGTTCGGCGACGACATCAGCGCCTCAATCGCCGGCGGCACGAGCACGTGTGAAATGAGCATGGAAAAATTCTTCAGGCCTTTCTGCGCGGCCTGATAAACCGCCATCGCTGTTGCCGGCGCGGTGGTTTCAAAACCGACGCCGAAGAAAACAACCTCCTTCGCCGGATTTTGTTCCGCGAGTTTCACGGCATCCAACGGCGAATAAACAATGCGCACGTCGCCGCCCCTGGCCTTGACCGAAAGCAGATCGGTCGTGCTGCCAGGCACGCGCAACATGTCGCCGAACGAGGCGAAGATGACATTGGGCCGGGCGGCGATTTCCAGCGCCTTGTCTATCATTTCAAGCGGGGTCACGCAGACCGGACAACCCGGTCCATGAATCAGCGTGATGGATTTGGGCAGCAACTCATCAATGCCGAACTTGACGATGGCGTGCGTCTGGCCGCCGCAGACTTCCATGATGTTCCACGGCCGGGTCGTGAGGCGATGAATCTCCCGCGCCAACTGCTGCGCGCGTTCGCCGTCACGGTATTCATCGAGGTATTTCATTTCGCTTTTATTCCGCCAACGGATGAAATGTGCCAAC
>DLMG01000103.1:5758-7712 GCA_002479245.1 Verrucomicrobia subdivision 3 bacterium UBA7542
GTTGGCACATTTCATCCGTTGGCAAACTCATGGGTCTGCCTTTCCATCTCCCAACTCGGCGAGCTCTTCCATCTCTTTCAAATACTCGAAGACCTTGTGCGCCTCGTCTTCGTCCACCCGGCTGAGGGCGAAGCCGACATGGACGATGACATAATCGCCGACCTTCGCCTCGGGCACATAGGCGAGGCAGGCTTCCTTGAGGATGCCGCCGAAATTGATTTTGCCCATCCGCGACAACGGGTCATCACCACTGATGCTTTCAATTTTTCCTGGAATGGCCAGACACATGGTCTTTTACTTTACTCCTTCCGCCGCAAGGCAGCAACGACTTGTCCCAGTGCAATCCCGCCGTCGTTCGGGGGCACGCGCTGATGCCAATACGGCCGAAAACCTTCCGCCGACAAACGCCGCACGGCCCGTTCGGTGAGGTAACGATTCTGAAAACAGCCACCGGAAAGCACCACGCGGTTTTGGCCGGCACGTTTGGCAACGGCAACAATGCCTTCCGCCAGTGCGTTGTGGAACCTGGCGGAGATGGTACCAACGGAAACACCCTTTTTCACATCTGCCAAAATCGCTTCAACCATTGGCGACCAATCCAACTCGTGTGACGGGTGACGAGTGACGAGTGACAGGTTGTAATGATCCTCCGTTTCAATTCCATCGAGCGCGAACTCCAGCTCCATCGCGGCCTGGCCTTCAAACCGGATTTGCTGGCGGAGATTGATGAGCGACGCCACGGCGTCAAACAGCCGGCCCATGCTCGTGGTCACCGGCGAATTTAATTTTTTCGCCAGCATCGTTTTTAATGTCCCGAGTTCCGCCGATGAAAAAGCGGCTAGGGGAGCGCAACCGCCCCGGCCGCCGTCCGGCGCGCCCTCGCGGCGAACTTTTTGTTCGAAAACCTTGTCGCCGGAAATTTCATAAAGCAATCCGAGCGCGGTGCGGCGGGGTTCTTTGACCGCCTTGTCGCCGCCTGGCAAACGGAACGGACGCAGATGGGCGATGCGTTCGACGCTTTTGTCCGTGACGAGGAAAAATTCACCGCCCCAAACCGTGCCGTCCAGGCCATAGCCGGTGCCATCCCACGACACGCCAAGCGCGGGTGGCGCGATTTCATTTTCCGCCATGCACGACAAAACGTGCGCGATGTGGTGCTGGACGCCGACGTGGCACAGACCTCCGGTCTGTGTTTGGTTCACAGGCCGGGAGGCCTGTGCCACGAGTTCTTTTGCAAACTTCGTCGAGAGATAATCCGGGTGCAGGTCTGACGCGATGATGTCAGGTTTGGCCTCGTAAAGTTTTTCAAAATCGGCAATGACGCGGCGGAAGGCGGTGTGCGCTTGTTCGGTTTCCAAATCGCCAATGTGCTGGCTGATGAAAACCTGGTTGCCGACCGATAGCGCGACCGCGTTTTTCAAATGGGCACCGACCGCGAGGATCGTGCTGCCGGCTTGCCGGCAGTTCTGTTTGTCCTGCCAGCGGGACGCTGGCAGCACGTTGATTGGCAGGGGCGCGTAGCCGCGGGCACGGCGCAGCACCAGTTCGCGGTCCAGCATCACCCTGACGATGGAATCGTCCACGTGCCGCACAATCGGACGATTGTGAACGAGGAAAACATCGGCGATGCCGCCGAGCCGCTCCAAGGCTTCACGCTCATCCGTGCAAATCGGTTCATCGCTCAGGTTGCCGCTCGTGGCGACGACGGGAAAACCGAGCTCAGCCATCAGCAAATGATGCAACGGCGTGTAGGGCAGCATCACGCCGAGGAAAGGGTTATTGGGTGCGACAGACTGGGCAAGCGGCAGGCGATTCTGTTCAACACTCGCCCGCACCCTGACCCTCTCCCCCGGGGAGAGGGAACAGCCCTTGTGCGGGCCAATTTGTTCCACTTCGGTTGAGCTGTCGGCAGTCGTATTTTCGCAAGTAATCGGCGAACGATTCTCCCTCTCCT
>DLMG01000103.1:7798-14735 GCA_002479245.1 Verrucomicrobia subdivision 3 bacterium UBA7542
CCTGGGGGAGAGGGCCGGGGTGAGGGCGGGCCAGCTTCCTCAACAAAACAATCGGGGCTTCGGGCGAGCGGAGCAGGCGTTCTTCCAGCGGTGAAACTTCGCATTCCGCTTTTACGCTCTCCAGCGATGGAAACATGAGCGCGAAGGGTTTTTCCTCGCGCTGTTTTCGTTCGCGTAAAAGCCGGACGGCCTTGTCGTTGCGCGCATCCGCCATCAAATGAAATCCGCCAAGTCCCTTGACCGCGACGATTTTCCCTTCACGGATGGCGTCTGCGGCGGCGAGCATAGTCCCGTAGCCGCGCTCGTGAGAGCGCGGACTTTCCGCGTTTTCACAAACGCGGCTACCTTCCCACAATTCGAGATGCGGCCCGCAAACCGGGCACGCATTCGGCTGGGCGTGAAAGCGGCGGTTGCGCGGGTCGTCGTATTCGGCCTGGCATTGCGGACACATCGTGAACGCTTTCATCGAAGTGTTCGCGCGGTCGTAGGGCAGTGATTCAATGATGCTGAAGCGCGGGCCGCAGTTGGTGCAGTTGGTGAACGGATAAAGGTGGTGGCGGTTTTGGGGATCGAAGATTTCGCGCAGACAATCCGGGCACGTGGCGATGTCCGGCAGCACCAGCGCGGTTTTGTTGCCGCCGGTTTCGCTGGGGCGGATTTCAAATGCCATGTAGCCGACGGGGTCGAGCCACGAAGCTTCGAGACTTTGGATGAAACTGCGCGGCGGTTTTTCGGTTTCGAGCCGGAGTAGGAATTTTTCCAGTTCCGCGCGCGGGCCTTCGGCTTCAATGAAGACGCCCTGCGGAGAATTGTTGACCCAGCCGGCCAATCCGAGTCCGGTGGCAAGGCGGAAGACGAACGGACGGAAGCCGACGCCCTGCACCGCGCCACGAACGGTGAGTTTCAGGCGCGTGCTTCGGCTGGCTGGTCCGGCTTGGTTCACGAGGGGATTTTGTCCGAACCGGCTCCGAATTAAAAGCGGAAGCGGCGGGCAGCCTAATCCGTGGTAGGGCGCGTCAGTCCCCTGCGCGCCGTTCGTTCACACACCAAAAACGGCGCGCACGGAGTGACGCGCCCTACCAAATGCGGCAGGGCGAAGAAAACCGCCGTTGCCAAAATCAATTTTGGACGGACGATCGGGGCAAATGGCGTTTGAACTCCCAGGCCGTGGCGTGCAGTCACCGTTACTCAGTCATTGCCATTTCCAAGTTGGCTTTGATGGCTTCATGTTCATTTATCGCAAGCACATCAAGGCTTTCGCCCCACTCCTTTTCCAATTGTTTTACCAAATAGGCCATAGATTTCTCCATAATAATCATCGCAGACGAATGCAATGCGATGGCAATGCGGCAAATATCGGTTTCGTCATTCACGTCGTACTTTCTTGGCTGCATTTTCTGAGCTCTACCGTGATCGAGAAGCGCGCCCAAAGCCGCAGCGAAGAATATCAGCGGAATGGCTTCCCATTCATGCATCAGGATTTTCTCGCGTAACTGCTCTAGCTCCGCTTTCGTTATGCAGCGCGATACAAGATATCGGCAAAGCTCAAATTGCAGATCATCGGCTGGATCAAGTGGCTGGTCGGCCAGCAAACGCTCAATCTGCCGATAAAAAGAGCCCGCGCGCGAGGCAATAACTCTGCTGCGAATTTCTTTGACGGTGAGTTTGTCTTGACCTGGTGAAGCCACGAATACATCCATTTGCTGGCGCATGAGGCCTTGGGCGTCACGAATCTCCTTTGCCTTGGCTTGCGCTAACGCATCATCTTCAACCGAGTGCCAAACAATACGCTCGTATGGAAAAGTTGAAATGCTGGGCCTGACCAATGCCAGAGTCTCTTCACCCTCAATCACACCAAATGGTTTGAAAGAGAATCCAAGTGAGAGTTCGTGTTGCAGGTCACGAATCTTGATTCGGACATCCCGCGAACAAGGTATTGTTTCGAAGATTGTCTCTTTCGGGATTGGGCAGAGGAGTTTGCCTGCCTTCACTCCGGCAAGAAGCTTTTCGCGCAAATCCTGCCAGAACGACTCGTGGTCATTCTTGACAAGGTATGATATGACATTCTGATCAAGGCTGATAATTCTCATCAATCATTAGTAATTACATCATCTTTTACAGACTTTGCAAGCCAGCGAATACCAACTAATCTGCCGACATGAAAGCGAATCGGTTGGCGTGTGTGTTCCTGTTGCTGTTTGCAGCCGCCGTTCAATTGCCCGCTCAACAGCCGGTGGCTTCGAGTGGCACAAACGCGACAACTACGAACAAGCTGCGACTGCCGACCTTTGTACCAGAAAATGTCACGCCGACGGATACCGTCACCAATGGACAAGACCACAAACCTTTGGAAACGAACGTGGATTATGCGCCGAATGATACCATTGCAGCAATAAAGTTGAGGGCAGAAAAAGGTGATGCGGACGCTCAATTGCTTCTGGGCGTCTTCTACCACACAGGCTCACGCGTGGCGAAGAACGAGACGGAGGCGGTGAAGTGGTATCGCAAAGCTGCTGAACAAGGTGATGCTGACGCTCAATACTATCTGGCTCGCAGCTACGCCTCTGGCGAAGGCGTGGCGAAGGATAAAGTGGAGGCGGTGAAGTGGTATTGCAAGGCGGCTGAGCAGAATAACGCTTGGGCTCAATTCAATTTGGGCGGCTGCTACGACAATGGTAAAGGCGTAGCGAAGGACGAAATTGAGGCGGCAAACTGGTATCGCAAAGCTGCTGAACAAGGTCTTGCAGAAGCTCAATTTTGTTTGGGTGTCAGCTACGCGTATGGTGAAGGCGTGGAGACGAACGCATTGGAAGCAGAAAAATGGTATTTGAAGGCCGCCGAACAGGGAGTCAATAGGGCAGAATTCGCCCTCGGTGTAATGTATGCCAGTGGTCAGGGGATCCCACAGGATTACTCCGAAGCACTGAAATGGTATCGTAAAGCAGCCTATCAAGGTGACCCGGATTCACAAAACAACCTCGGCATGATGTATGCCGGAGGCCAAGGCGTGCCGCAGGATTATGTCGAAGCCTACAAGTGGTATAACCTCGCTGCTGCGCACGGAGACACTAATGCTATAAACAATCGAGATGAAATCGCCAGCCACATGACGCATTCACAGATAGCCGAAGCGCAGCGGCTTTCCCGCGAGTTCAAGCCGCGTCAAGAATCGAGTTCTGACAATTCCAATTCACCCGACAACCCCACAGCCACCGGCACCGGCTTTTTCATCACGGACGATGGTTATTTGATTTCCAATTATCACGTCGTCAAGGATGCGGCAAAGGTGCGTTTTCTCACGGGCGCAGGCCTCATTGACGCCAAGGTGGTAAAGGTTGATGCGGCGAATGATCTGGCGTTGCTGAAGGCCGTGGGCAAGTTCACACCGTTGCCGGTGGCAGCGAGCCGAGGTGTGAAACTGGGTGGCACGGTGGCCACGGTGGGTTTTCCCAATATCGGTATGCAAGGGTTCTCACCCAAGCTGGCCAAAGGTGAAATCGCGTCGCTGTCCGGCGCAGCGGATGATGCGCGCTATTTCCAGATCAGCGTGCCGGTGCAGCCGGGCAATTCGGGCGGCGCGCTGGTGGATGAACACGGCAACGTCATCGGAATCGTGTCGGCCAAGCTGGATGCGTCGGCAGCGCTGGCAGCCACCGGGGCGTTACCAGAGAATGTGAATTACGCGGTGAAGAGCAGTTTTCTGTTGAGTTTCCTTGAATCCGTGCCGGCTGTTTCAGCCAAGTTAAAAGAGCCAAACACGGCCGACCGGAAGTTTGAGGATGTGGTAAAGTCCGCACAGGATGCGGCGGTCCTCGTCCTCGTTTACTAAAGGAGCGTAGCGGCGACTCGGCAGAGCGCCGCCATTTTGAATTCAGTCAACGGCGGTCTGCCGACGCGCCGCTACGACCGGAAATCTGATGACGTGGTGAAGTCGGCACAGGATGCTGCGGTGCTTGTTCTCGTTTATTAAGAGGTATCGCACACCCTTTTCGCCAACGGATGAAAGGTTCCAACTGATGCAAAGTTTTCCATCAAAAAATCCGTTGGCGCTTTTCATCCGTTGGCAAGCATCGAGCCGGAATTCATTTGTCAGTCTGCAACCGGCGATATACCTTGAGCGTGTGAAACCCGGCTCAGGCAGGTTTGCCAACCGGTTTGTTGTTTTCGGCGGAACCATGCACGAATTATCCATCATGCAAAGCGCTTTGGATCAGGTACTCGAAAAGGCCCGGCAGGCCGGGGCCAGCCGGGTGCACGCCATCCGCCTGCGCATCGGCGCACTGAGCGGGGTGGTGCCCGACGCGCTGCAATTCGCCTTTGAGGCCCTTGCCGACGGCACGCCGGCGCAAGGCGCCCAATTGCTCATTGAGGATGTCCCGGCGCGGTTCTGGTGCGCCACGTGTGCCCGTGAATTTGAGGCAACCCGGATGTTCGCCGAATGTCCCGATTGCCATCGTCCCAGCATGGAATTGCGGGCGGGACGCGAAATGGAACTCACTTCATTGGAGGTTGACTGATGTGCCAGGAATGCGGATGCGGATTGCCCGGTGAAAATCCGGTGGGCATCAGTGCCCATCACCACGACCATGACCATGGCCACGATCACGGTCACAGTCATGACCACGACCACCCACATTCCCACACCCATTCACACGAGGAAGCCGGCCACGATCACTCGCACGGAGACGCCGTTGGCCAGCATCGGATTCTGGAGGTGCGCCAGGCGATTCTGGAAAAGAATGATCGGCTGGCAGAGCGCAACCGCGGCTTTTTCCATGCGCGCGGCCTGCTGGTGCTGAACGTTCTTTCATCGCCCGGTTCGGGCAAAACCACGTTCATCCGTGAAACCGTCCACGCGCTGGGGAAACGCCTGAAAACCGGCGTCATCGTCGGCGACCTGGCCACGGACAACGACGCGCAGCGCCTCCGCGAATCAGGCGCGCCGGTGGTGCAGATCATCACGGGCACCGTGTGCCATCTCGAAGCGGAGATGGTGGCGCGCGCCTTGAAGGAACTGGACCTGAACGGCCTCGAACTGCTCATCATCGAAAACGTCGGCAACCTCGTCTGCCCTGCCTCGTACGATTTGGGCGAAGATTTGCGGGTTGTTCTGTTGTCCGTCACCGAAGGCGAGGACAAGCCGTTGAAATATCCGCCCCTGTTCCAGTCGGCGGGCGTGGCGGTGGTCAGCAAGATGGACCTCGCAACGGCCTGCGATTACAACCGGGAGGCGGCCCTGGCCAATCTCCGCTGCCTGGCACCGAATGCGCCGGTGTTTGAACTCTCCGCCAAGACCGGCAAGGGCATGGACGCCTGGTGCGAGTTTCTGATCCAGCAGCACAAGGCCATAAAAACGCGCGACCCGCTGAGCGCTTAGCCCGTTGGAAATCTCTTTCTTGGTAGGAGACGAGGTGACGAGTCTCAAATTTCTTTGGTTTCTGAAGAACAAGTTAGAGACTCCTTACGTCGTCTCCTACTTCTTTAACTAGCGCCGTAGGCGCGGTATATTTGTAGAACGTCACCCGCAAATGCCAAAGCCCCGGCAGGGGCGGCATATTCAGAAGATGTCGCTCCTGACGGAGCTTGAAATTCTTTTCGACAGATTTCTATAAAGATGTCGCGCCGATGGCGCTGGGAACGGCACAGCTTTGTGACCCGCAACCGCTTCGCCGGTCGAGCGATCCAACGCGTCAATAAATATCGTACGTACGATTTTTATTGTCGCGCCAAAGACTGGTCTGTGGGAACGATTTTTCCGGTCAACAGCTGGATAAGTGGCGGGTCCAGTGACGTCCAGGACAGGCGTGCTTCCCATCTCGTTTTTTCGTTTCGTCCGGCTGATTCTTCACTTAAGCAAAGTCACTGACAAAGAATGTTCGCTTATTGCCAAATAGCGCAAAGCCAACCTGAACCAAGCCGGTAAATTATATTCCATTGAGGCATTTGATGAAGGTTTTTGCACAGAAACACTCTTAACACTTAAACCGTTGTGATGCTGGTTTTAACATTGATTCTGGTCCCCCTGGCCGCCGGCCTGTTGCTGCTGTGCTTGAGGCCCAACCTGCCCCGGAAAATCCTGGTGTCCCTCGTGACGCTGGCGGTGTGCTGCGGTTCCGTGGCCCTGGCCCTGTTGCCCACGCCGCTCAACCTGGGTGACCTTCCCTGGAGTCAGCATGGAATCAACCTGGGCATGTTGCTCGTCGAGATGGCGATGAGCCTGTTCATTCTTTACGTCGGTGTGCGCGCGAAAAAGCCGCTGATCGTGTTGCTCACGCTGGCGCAAGCCGGGCTGATGGTCTGGTTTGAACTCACCGCCGGCGCGCATCTGGAGGTGGCGCAGAACCTGTTCGTGGACAAGTTCACCGTCATCATGGCCCTCATCAACGGCATCGTGGGTGGCGGCATCTGCATTTACGCGCTGGGCTACATGCGCGAATACCACGAAGTGGCGCATCGTGACGTCCCGGACCGGCGTTCGCTCTTCTTCGCGCTGCTGTTCATCTTCATGGGCGCAATGTTCGGCCTCATTTTCGCCAACAACCTGGTGTGGCTGTACCTGTTCTGGGAAATCACCACGCTGTGCTCGTTCCTGTTGATTGGTTACACGCAGACCGAAGAAGCGAAGCGAAACGCACTGCTGGCGCTGGTGATGAATCTGGCTGGCGGGCTGGCCTTCGCGCTGGCAATCGTTTGGCTGCAAAAGAAAACCGGCGGCATCGAATTGCAGGCAATGATCAACTCCCCCGACAAGGCGCTGGTGCTCTTGCCGGCGGCGTTGTTGTGTTTTGCGGGCATCACGAAATCAGCCCAGCTTCCGTTTTCGAGCTGGTTGCTCGGCGCGATGGTCGCGCCCACGCCGGTGTCGGCGCTGTTGCATTCCAGCACCATGGTGAAGGCGGGTGTCTATCTCGTCCTGCGCATGGCACCATTGGTCGCG
>DLMG01000245.1 GCA_002479245.1 Verrucomicrobia subdivision 3 bacterium UBA7542
TTCGCAGACGTCTCATATTGTGAAAAATCCTGCGCGGCGAGAGGCAGAGTTGAAGCTGCTGCCACGGAAGCGCTTGACAAAAAAGTTCTTGTGAAGCCAATGCGGACGCTAAAATCCTGTGACACAGCGAAAATATGACGGTGAATTTATAAGCGAAAAGCCGGGATTTTTTTAAAGGTTTTTGTGGGATTTTCTGAATTAATTTGCGCCAGAGGAAAACCGGGAGCGGACTGGAAAAAAGACTTGCAAATCTGTGGAGCAGGAATAAAATTACGAAAAAGGTCCACGCGGGTCGTAGGCAAGAAACCAAATGGGAAATATCAATTAAATATGCGCAGTATGCGTTCTGAACTGGCAACCAAAATCAGTGGTAAAATCAACCCTTTTCCCGGAGGAGACGGGAGACGATATGGTTTTTTCAAATCTATTTAAGCGATGCCCTAAGACCGGAAAGATACGCGGTATCAACAAGAGGGCATGGCCCAAATGGTCCCTGCTTTTTGCCGGATTGGCCGCCTGCCTATGGTATCTGTTCCGCGTCATCCCCAAACCGTCCCGCGCGGCGTATCCGTGCCAGCGCGCGGCCGCGCCCATACGAATCGGATTTCTGACGTATTGTGTCGCCCTTGCGGGATATGCATTCTCATTCACAAAGGCCAGGTCGCTTTTAAGGAACAAAAAGCATGTCCTGGCCGGTCTCTTTTTTGTGGCTGCGATCGTATCGCTGTTTGTTTTTATTGCGAATGACGCCCGTCCTGCTTTCGCGGCAAATCCCATCGGCACGCCCAAGGGGATTTTTCCCGGCCGGGTTGCGTGGGTCTATAACCCCAATGCGGCATTATGGAACGGCACAGGAAACTACTGGAACGCAGCCGTCAATCCCCAGGCGCAATACAACACGACCTTTACGTCGGGCATCGAGGCGCTTTCCGGCGGGACGAACGACGCCGATTCCTGGAACAAAATATTCCTCTGGTTCAACAATGCTCACGGCCGTGCAGGCACGGGTTATCAGGCCGGCGACATGATCGCCATCAAGATCAACCAGAACAACTCGGCTGCTCCGGCCGCAGACAATGGCAATGACATGAACGCCAACCCCCAGACTTGCGTCGCGGTGCTGACAAGCCTGGTGAACGCAGGCGTTCCCCAGGCAGACATCTGGATCGGCGACCCGAGCCGCGCCGTCACGGACAATATTTTCAGCGCGATCACCAACGCGTTCCCGAATGTAAATGTGGTCGACTATTTCGGCAACAACGGTCGTGTCACCACCGGCGTCACGAACGGCGTTTTCCCCAATAACGACGTCAAGAATGCGGAATCGGCGTGTTTTTACAATGCGCGCTACATTATTTCCCAGCCCCTGCTCAAAGGCCACACCGGCCAGATCTTCTCGTTCGGGTCAAAGTGTTTTTACGGGATTAACGGCATCCTGCCCAACTGGACACAAAACGCCGGGCATCCCGCTGACAGCGCCCTGACCGCTTATATGACAAACGCGAACTTCGGGGGCAAGGTCGTTTTGTGGTGCATGGATGCAATGTATCCGAGCTCGCAACTGGACAACACCCCAAATAACGGCGTGGCCCTGACGCCCTTTAACGGCAAACAGATGTCCAGCTTCATCATGTCGCTCGACGGCATCGCCGAGGAATGCGTTTCCTACGATTTTTGGAGTACCATTATGGGCCAGACCGGCGGAACCAACTACATTAATCTCGCGGCCACTGCCGGCTATGGTGTTGAAGACCATTGGAACAATTCCACGGCAAAGCAGTATGGGAAAAACCTGAATCCGAGTGGCAATGGCATCGAACTGGTGTTGGTGCGCCCCGACCTTAACACTTCGACCGCAACGCCGACAGTGGCCATCGGCTCTAGCAAGACAAACGTCGTGCTTTCCTGGCCAGCGTCTTGGTCGCTGCAGACAGCGCCGGTGTTGGGATCGCCCAACGCCTGGACCACCGTAACGCCCCCCGCGGTCCTGAATTTGGGATGCACCATCACGAATGCGGTCAGTGCGCCGGCGCAATTCTACCGCCTCGAACAGCAACCCTGAGATTTGCCTTCGCGCACAATCAAATTGCTTTTCATCCAGCGGGCTTTCGGACAAATCCTGGCGAATTCCGGTTGATTTCGCCAACCAGCGCATCCTCGTCATCCAAGCTGAAAAGGGCGGAAGTGCCATTACAGACCCCGATAATGCAATTCCAAACCCTACCGCCGCCGATTGTTTGAAAACCATCATTTATCGGAGATTTAAATTCCCCTGCAACTGCATATCGCGCGAAGAACTGCCGATGGCAATTTCATAATCATCCCTTTCAGCGACCCAACTTTTCTGCGCCGGGTCATAAAATGCAAAGGCATTTTTCTCCAGCGGGATGGAAACGGTTTGTGTTTCGCCCGGTTTCAAGAAAACTTTTTTGAATCCCTTCAGTTCTTTTTCCGGGCGCGGCAAACTTGGATTTTTCTGATGGATGAAAAGCTGTGCGATTTCCGCGCCGGCAACCGCCCCGGTGTTTTTGATTTCAAATTGCGCCGTCACCACCGGGCTGTTCGTGCCGGTGCCTTCGACGAGTTTCAAGTTTGAGTATTCAAACGTCGTGTAGCTCAAGCCAAATCCAAACGGAAACTGCGGTTCGATATTTTTCGTATCGAACCACCGGTAGCCGACGAGCAGGCCTTCCGCATAGGTCACCGTGCCGTTCGTGCCCGGATATGCGCCGAGCGCCTGCGCGGGCGAATCAGACAATTTCTTCGGGAACGTGGCCGGCAGTTTGCCGGATGGATTCACGTCGCCAAACAAAATTTTGGCGAGCGCATTGCCGCCTTCCATGCCGGGATACCACGCCTGCAACAGCGCCGGAACTTTGTCCAGCCACAAACCCATTTCCACCATCGTGCCGTCCAACACCACAATCGTTTTCGGATTCGCGGCGACAATTTTGGCAATCAATTCGTCCTGGCCGTAGGGCAATTTCGTGTCCTTGCGGTCGCGGCTTTCACAATCGAAACCCAGGTCGTGATTGAGACCGCCGATGAAGATGACCCCATCCGCCGCGCGAGCAGCCGCGACCGCGCGGTCGGCCAGCTCCGCCGCTGAAAAAGGTTCGCCCGCATCTTTTGGCCGCGTGCTGCGAGGACTGGCGGCCGGCGCGTCATAGCCCATCGCATAAGCGACAGTCACCTGACGATCCACCCGGTTGAGAATTCCCGCAAGCGGTGTGATTTCATAAAACGCCTTGATCTCGGAACTCTGTCCGCCGTGCGTCTGCAGCCGCGTCGCGTTTTCGCCAATAACGGCAATGGTTTTAATATTTTTTACGTCGAGCGGCAGCGCGTGATTTTCATTTTTCAACAACACAATGCCTTCCTCGGCCACGCGGCGGGCCACGGTTTCATGCGCGGCGGTATTGATCAAACCGGGTTTGCGATCGGCATCCAAGACGTGCGTGGCGATCATCACGCGCAAATTGCGCCGGACCTTTTCGTCGAGGCCAGCCATCGGGAATGCCGCCTTTCAAGCCGTCGAGATACGACTGCGCGAGATAAAAATCGTTGTATTTTTTGTCCGTGCCCATTTCGAGGTCGAGGCCGTTCAGCGCCGCCTCGCGCGTGTCATGCACGCCCGCCCAGTCGGACATCACCAATCCTTTGAACCTCCATTCGTCCTGCAAAATCTTGTTCAGCAGCAAATCGTTTTCGCAGCAGTGCTGGCCGCGAAACTGGTTGTAAGCGCCCATGACCGACCACACGCCGGCCTCCTGCACGGCGGCTTTGAAAGCGGGCAGATAAATTTCGCGCAATGCGCGTTCGTCCGCTTCAACATTGATGCTGCCGCGCTGAAACTCCCGGTTGTCCAACGCGAAATGTTTCACGCACGAAGAAATATCCTGCGACTGCTCGCCGCGAATGAAACCGACGGCCATGCGCGACGTGAGAAAAGGGTCTTCGCCAAGGTATTCAAAATTTCTTCCGCACAACGGCGTGCGCATGATGTTCACGCCCGGGCCAAGCATGATGTCCTTGCCACGCTTGCGTGCTTCCTGGCCGATGGTTTCGCCTTCCGTGTAGCCCAAATCAGGATTCCAAGTTGCGGCGAGACAGATTCCTGCCAGCATGGCCGTGGAAAAATCATCCGTGTGCCCGGCCGGTTGCCATGTATCGGGACCAACATCCTCGCGCACACCATGCGGGCCGTCGGAGAGCCAACGCCGCGGAATGGCAGCGGTGGTGAATTTCGAGTCGGCGTGGATGATCGAAATTTTTTCCTCAAGTGTCAGTCGGGAAAGCAAATCTTCCACCCGTGTTTCGAGCGGCTGATTGGGATCAAGATATGGGGCAGGATCGGGGCGTGTGTCGTCTGAACGTTCATGACTACGGTCAGCAGGGCTGTCGCAACGGCACCGCAGAATGAATTTTTCATTTTTTGCCTTCGTCCAGTTGAAGATGACAGATTACTTCGTGGGAGAAAAGTGCAGGATCGTCGCGGAGGCAGGTGCAACCTGAACCGTCTGGCTGCCGGAATTGCCGCCGTCAACCGCAGTCCATTGGCCCGCCCAGATTCCCTGCGGGTTGACGGAAGCGCCGCCCAGCATGACATCCGTCTTGGCGGCGACGTCCTGATCCTTCTGCACCAGATCCATCCGTCGCCATGCCCCCGAGACCATGCCTTGGGGCAACTGAAGGGAAACGGATGCTGATTGCGCCTGACCGCCATAACTTTTGTTGATCAGGGTCACATAAATGGAGCCATCCTTGTCCTGATAAGCGTAGGCGTTGAAATTGAAATTGTTGGTCGCCTGCACCGTCACTCCGAGGGATTGGCCATGCGCGCTCTGGGTAAAAGCCAAGTCGGCATAGGCCAAAGGTCGCATGGTAAATCCATGGCCGTCTGTCTGACGAAGAAAGGCGGCGTAATTCGGAGGGCCAAACTTGCCATCACGACCCACTGATTCCCCCGTGTGAAAGTTCATGCCCAAGATATGATGTGACGCCCACCAATGGATGCAATCCAGCGCCCATAAGGTGGACGCGTAGGTATCGCTCGAATCCTTGGCGCCTCCATTGTAGCAGCTGTTCATCTCATCAATCCTGTATGGCACACCCTGGGCGGCCAGCACCGCGCCGACTTTGGCATAGTCCCTTTCGTAAGCATCGTGGAGTTTGTTGGAAAGAAAACGGGCCCGTGTGGCAGGCGGATTTGTTTCGGCCGCCCGGCCTGAACCCAGAAAATAATAATGATCACTTATCATTGCCAAGTGCCCATCGGCAAACAAGTCTTTCGCCAAGTGCACGGCAAAGTTTGCGTCGGCGCTCGGCCCGTCAAACATCGCATCGGGCAGCGCCTTCAGAATGGCGTCATACTCCGGCTTCCATTGCGCGTAAAAGGATTCATAAGTTTGATGCAAATTGGGCCTATTAGTTTTGACGGAATGATCGGACTCATTGGTTTTAGCGGGATACAAATGGGGCTCATTACCGATGGAAAAGCACTCCAGCACATCCGCATCGTGAGCCGCGATGTAGCTGGCGAGGTGCGCTGAATTGGCCGGGTCACCATCTTTCAAGCGGAACGAATAAATCACTTTCACCCCGGCAGCCCGGGCGAAGTCAAATAATTCATCAATATCCTTTTCCTGCGGAATCGGAATGCGCGGATCATCCACCGCATTGGCCCCTACGCGCAGACTCTTAATGCCAAGTGTCTGGAAGGCATTAACCAGCGCCTGATCTTTGGGATCAAAATAGTATCGCCCAACCTTGGGCAGAAGCATTGACATTTCGTAGCTCAGGCCCAAAAAGCGAGGTGGAAGACCGGCGCCACCAGCATCAGCCGCCACGGTGACGGCCACAGACTGGGTCTGAGCCGCGGCGAGATGAGGAATCAACAGTGTCAGGGTGAACAACCAGAGCGGGAATATTTTCACAACTTGAGAATAGAATCGAAACCGAGACATAATAAATAGTCGGCAAAACTGCCGATATGCAAACGCCGGCCGATCCGGCAAAATAAGAATTGCGCGACCCGGTGTCCTGCGACCCGGTATCCCGATTTTGCGGATGCGCTAACTTGGCCGGGTTCAAAATTAAAATCACATGAAAAGATTTCTCCTGTTTTATTCCGCCGTAGTGATCATTACCGCCATCCCGGTGCGTGGCGAAGTTGTAGTCGCCGATGTTTTTGCGCGGCAGACGACGAGCTTGAACGGCAAATGGCACGTCATCGTTGACCCGTATGACACGGGCTATTTTGATTACCGCCGCCAGCCTTACGACGAAGCAGCTAAACCGTCAGGCGGATTTTTTCTCGACCGGCAAGCAAAGGACAAGACCGATCTCGTCGAATATAATTTTGATACCAGTCCGACTTTGAATGTGCCCGGCGATTGGAATTCACAGGACGAAAAACTTTTTTATTACGAAGGCTCGGTCTGGTATCGCACCAAGTTCGATGTGAACAAATCCGCGCCCGATCATCGGCTGTTCGTTTATTTCGGCGCGGCGAATTACGAGGCGGATGTTTATCTCAATGGCAACAAACTTGGCAAACACATCGGCGGTTTCACGCCGTTCGCTTATGAAATCACCAAGCTGGCAAAGGAGAAAAATAATTCGCTCGTCGTCCGCGTGAACAACAACCGCCACGCCGATGGCGTGCCGGCGGTGAACACGGACTGGTGGAATTACGGCGGCCTCACGCGCGATGTGCTGCTGGTGGAAACGCCGGCGACTTTTATTTCCAATTTTCGCGTGCGGCTCAAGCCAGGCACGACAAACACGATTGAAGCCAGTGTCCAGCTTGACGGTGCGGATAAAGAACAGGCGGTGAAAATTTCTTTGCCGACGCTGAAGCTCGCCGCCGAAATGAAAGCCGACACCAATGGTTTCATTCAGTTTGAACTTTCCACGCCGAATCTCGCGCTGTGGTCGCCGGAGCAACCCGTGTTGAATGACGTGGAGATTTCCAGCGGCGATGATCAGTTAAAAGACCGCGTCGGCTTTCGAACGATTACGACGAGCGGCACGGATATTTTGCTCAATGGCCACAAGGTTTTTCTGCGCGGCATTTGCATCCATGAGGAGAATCCGTTGCGCGGCGGCCGGGCGTGGTCGGAAGACGACGCAAAGTTATTGCTCGATTGGGTGAAAGAGTTGAACTGTAATTTTGTCCGGCTCGCGCATTACCCGCACAACGAACACATGGCGCGGCTGGCCGACGAAATGGGCATCATGGTGTGGGAGGAAATTCCAGTCTATTGGACAATTGATTGGACGAACGCGGAGACCTTGGCGAACGCGGAAAAGCAATTGGGCGATGAGATTCTGCGCGATCAGAACCGGGCGAGCGTGATTGTGTGGTCGGTGGCGAACGAAACACCCGTCGGCGAGGCGCGCACGAAATTTTTGAAATCGCTCGTGGACGAGGCGCGGGCGCTTGATGGCACACGGCTGGTCTCTGCCGCGATGGAAGTGCGCACCGACCCGGATAATCCAAATCACAAAATCGTGGACGATCCGTTCGGCGAATTCACCGACTTGTGCAGTTTCAATGAATACACCGGCTGGTATGACGGCTTGCCGGATAAAATTGACCAACTCCGCTGGAGCATCAAATACGACAAGCCGGTTGTCATCAGTGAATTCGGCGCGGACGCCAAGCAGGGTTTTCATGCGGACGCGCTGACGAGGTTCAGCGAGGAATATCAGGAGGACGTTTACAAACGCACGCTGCCGATGCTGGAAAAAATTCCGGGCTTCAGTGGTTGCACGCCGTGGATTTTGTGCAATTTCCGTTCCCCGCGCCGGCCGTTGCCGGGCATTCAGGACGGCTGGAATCTCAAGGGCGTCATCGGCCACAACGGCGAAAAGAAAAAAGCCTTCGCCGTGCTGAAAAGTTTCTACGACGAAAAAGCAAAAGCTGAAGTGGCAAAATAATTTTTGGCATCAATGAAATAGAACTCATGGCGCTCAGTGGATGAACGTCTCCGGGACAATAACCAATTTCCTCACCGTTCCCATCAATCGTCACCGAAGGCAATATGAATTTGGCCTGTCTTGATTTAAAGCCGAAAAATAAATAGCCGCCACGCGCTCGTGCCTTGTCGTTTTATTAACCATTTTGGGCGTCTTCCGTCGCTTGCGGGCGGTGGGCGTCGAGCTTATCATCGGGCTGTCATGACGCAAAAGATGTCGCGCGTTTGGCCGGTGCTGCTGGCCGGAATGTGTGCGTTCGCCATGGAAGCTTTGGCGACTACGAACAATTCCGCATGGTCGGCGCGCGTCTGGCAAATGGATGCCGGGTTGCCTGACAACAGCGTCACCGGCATCGCTCAGATGCCCGATGGTTACCTCTGGGTCGCGACCGAGAGCGGGTTGGCGCGATTTGACGGTGCTCGTTTTCAGGACTTTGCATTGCCGAATCCCTCTGGGCGCACCCGTCCGCTTATTCGTGTGATGTCGTTGGGACAGGGAAATCAAATATGGCTCGCGCTGGAAGGCGGGCTGGCGGTAATGCTGTCGCCACAGGCGACGAATTTATTTACGGCGAAGGATGGCATCTCTTATGGCAGGCCCCAAGCCATCGCTCAAGATCGAAGAGACGACATGTGGTTTGGCTACGCGGATGGCAGTGTGTGCCGGATTGCCAAAGGTCATGTGACTCGATTCGCCGATAGCAAGGCTCCAGCCGGCAGCGGGCCGTGCACCTTGGCCAGTGACATTAACGGCCAAGTGTGGTTCGCCAAGGCGGGACACGTGGGAGTGATCCGCGACGAAAGTTTTCAGTCGCTCCTAACGTTGAGTGAGACGGCCATTAAACTAGGGCGCGCTCGCGTGGGCGGGATGTGGATTTGCGCTGGGTTGCAGTTGTGGCATTGCAACGAGAATGGCACCACCGTCTTCTGCGGCACGTTGCCGACTGACCGTTCGGGTATCGAATCGAAGGTGGTATTTGAGGACCGAACTGGTGTGGTTTGGGTGGGCACGTCCGTTGGTCTGTTGCATTACGACGGAACGAATTTCGAGCAAGTGGAAACTTCGCACGAAGAAATCCTGAGTCTGGGGGAAGACAACCAAGGAGACCTTTGGGCTGGCACCGGCGGCGGATTGAACCGGATACGTCCCCGCATGGTGGAATTGCAGGCGGGTGAATCGGGGTTGCCGGTTACAAGGGTGCGTTCGATTTGCCAGGACAAGGCGGGGGTGATGTGGGCCGTCGCACAAAACGGCGACCTGACCCGCCACACGGAGGGCAAATGGAGGACCGTCACGAGCCAGGATGGCTGGCCGGACGCTCGCGCCACTTGTGTCGTCAGCGACGGCGCGGGCGGGGTTTGGGTCGGCACTCAAGATACCGGGCTTGTGCATTGGACCAACGGCCAGTGCCGTGTCCTGGGACCTGGAAATGGTTTGGGCGGCCTGAGCGTGCGCGGGCTGTTTTTGGATCACGCGGGTGATTTGTGGATTGCGCTCGATTCGCCCCCGAGCTTTCAAAGACTTCATGACGACCGGTTTCAAACCTTCGCTCAACCCCGCGAAGGTAGCGTCATTCGCGCGATGGCCGAAGACACGGCGGGAACTCTCTGGTGCGGGACGCAGAACGGTGTTCTGCTGCGTGTGGAAGGCGACGCGCTCAAGGATGAAACCGCGCTGCAATCCTTCTCGCATCCTATTGCCATCCGATGCATGACGGCTCTGCCGGACGGCAGCGTGTGGATTGGCTACGCCGGAGCGGGAGTGGGCCTCTTGCGCAACGGAAAATTCGCGCATATCAGCGAGGAGCAAGGCTTGCACGACGCGTATGTCTGTTCGATGGAGCCGGATGATAGCGGCAGACTTTGGTGCGCAGCGAACCACGGGATTTTTGAAGTTCCTCTGGGTGAACTCGAAGCCGTGGCCGAGGGCCGTGTGGCGCGGGTGAATTCGTTTCTCTTAGGGCGCGACGAAGGGTTGGCGAGTTTGCAGGGTTCTTTCGAATACGCGCCGGGAGCCGCCAAGAGTCGGGACGGGTGCCTCTGGTTTCCGATGCGCACCGGCCTGGCGAAGGTCAATCCCCACGGCTATCCCGCCAACCGCGTGCCGCCGCCGGTATTGATAGAGCGCGTGGAGGTGGATGGGCACCCGGCGGAAATGAACGCCGAACAGCGATTTGTTTTGCCTCCGGGGAATCGCCGATTGGATGTGGATTTTACCGCGCTGAGTTTCGTCGCCCCGGAAAACGTCCGCTTCCGTTACCGTCTCGAAGGCTGGGACCCCGGCTGGATCGACGGTGGCACCCAGCGCAGCGCGAACTATTCGAGGCTGCCAGCAGGCACCTACACCTTTCACGTTACTGCCTGCAACAATGCCGGTCTTTGGAATGAAAACGGAGCCGCCATTGGGTTAATTGTGCTGCCGTTTCTCTGGGAAAGATGGTCTGTTCGCGCCGTCAGCTTTGGCTTGTTCACCCTTGGCGTGATCGCCGCCGTGCGCTACGTTTCCTTCCGGCGATTGCGCCTGAAAGTTGCCAGACTGGAGCTGGAGACCTCCCTGCAGCGCGAACGCGCGCGCATCGCACAAGACTTGCACGACGACATCGGCGCCAGTTTGACTCACATTGCCCTGTTGAGCGAATTGGCGCAAAAAGATTTTGACAAACCGATCCAGGCAAAAGGACATATTGATCAGATTTTTCGCAGCGCGCGAACGGTTATCCGGTCTTTGGACGAGATCGTGTGGACGATTAATCCGAAGAACAACACGCTGGAACTTTTTATTGCCTATCTTTGCACCTACGCGCCGGAATATCTCCGGTCAGCAAGCATTCGTTGCCGGTTGGATGTGCCTGAGGATGTACCCACCCTTCCGCTGCCTTCAGAAGTGGGGCATCACTTATATCTGGCAGTCAAAGAAACGTTGCACAATGTGGTCAAACACGCTGATGCGACGGAAGTCTGTCTGCGGCTGCGGTTCGCGGCGGAGACGATCACACTAATGGTTGAGGACAATGGTCGCGGATTCCAAATCGGCGACAAGGCCGCGCCGGATGCGGACGGCATGGGCAATTTAAATCGGCGACTGGAGGAGATAGGCGGCCGATGCGAGCAACGCAGCGAACAAGGAAAAGGCACGACAATGACCTTCACCTTGCCGTTGAAAAACCCGCCAATATGAAATGATGAATACAATGGCGCTGGGGAGGAATTAGTCATAGCCAGACCCGTCGCTCTCGAAATCCAGGATGGCCAACCGCAGAACTCTCCTATTGCCGGAGTTTCCGCTGTAGCTTATCGGCAGTTTTGCCGACTATGAAACTTGCCGCCGCAGGTTCAAAATGAAAAAAGCCCGATGATATATTCAGAATCAAACGAATTTTTCAGAGTCCCTGCCAAAAAAAGCATCAAGCCCACCATCAGCCGAACTACAAAGAATTATGACTAAAAAATCAATGCTCACATTCCTTTTTCTCCTGACTGGGAACGTCAGGCTAAATTGCATCACATTTGCCATTCTGTTCGCCGCCATTGCTGGGAATTGCGCTCCCAGCGTTGATTTTAAAGCGCCCCCTCTGGGTGATTACGGCCCGATTACAGGCCATGTCTCCGGGCTGGCTGCGCCGTCAGAGTATGCGGTCATCCTGCTTGACTCTCAAAATAATAAAATATGGTGGGACAAAACCCATAACGTCCACGGAATCCCCATTGCGGACGATGGAACATTTTCGGTTGCATCTTCTGCGACTGAAAAAGGCTGGATAAACAACACCAATGTCTTGAAAGCTCCCTTTATCGGGGTGTGGATTGTTTCCACGAACTTCGGCATGTTCAGTGTTGAGGGCGTTCCCCTGCCTGAAAAAATTCCACAAGGCGCGGTGGCTTCAAAGATTATCATTCGCACTGGGCCGAAAACTGTTCCCAGCGTTGATTTTGACGCGCCCCCTGTCGGCACGAACCAGCCGATTACAGGCCAGGTTTTGGGGCTGTCCAATCCGACAGACTACAGGGTTCTGATGCTGGTTTCCGCAATCACCAACGTCTGGTGGGACAAAACCCATAACGTCCAGGGAATTCCCATTGCGGAGGACGGCTCGTTCAAAATTAAAGGCTGGGTGGCTGACCCCCATGACCTGACTGTTCCCAATATCGGGATATGGATTGTTCCCACGAACTTCCCCAAATACAGCGCCGAGGGAACAGCCCTGCCTGAAAAAATTCCACAGGCCGCCGTCGCTTCAAAAATCAAAACCCGAGAATGATCCACTGGCATTTTCCGCTCCACGCTGCCGGTGTCGGGCAGCCAAAGTGTTTTTATCAGGTGTATCGCCAGCCGTTCACTTTTTAACGTGAATTCCAGCTTCGCACCGGTGCAATGTTCACCCTCTCCGCCAATATGACTACAATAAATCAACCCTGGCTTAGACTGGCCGCAGTCGCGGGCGCAACGAGGCTCGTGTGCCTCGCACTTTTGACACTCGCCGCGAACCTTTCGGCTCAGCCACAGTCGCCGGGCACTGTGGCGGCTGCTTACAAGGATCCCAACTCGGAGTGGAAGGATTATCCGACCCGCACTTTGGAAAATTTGCCTGCGGCCGTCCGCGAAAAAATGGATTCGGGACTGAATCCTTATGGCGGACGACTCATGGTTAACAGCAAAGCCACAGGATTCTTTCACACAACGAAGCTGGATGGCCGCTGGTGGCTCGTTGACCCCGACGGCGGTCTGGCTCTGCATAAAGGAGTGGCCGGGGTCGGCCCGCTGGGAACAGCCGGCGCCAAGGCCGCTTTTCAGGCGAAGTTCGGCAGCGAGACGAACTGGGCGGTGCAGACGACGGCGTTGCTGCGCGAACATGGCTTCACCGGTGTCGGCGCTTGGTCGGACACCGAGGCGCTTCGCTCGGTTTCGCATCCGCTGGTTTACACGCGCATCTTGAATTTCATGGGCGGCTATGGCCGGAAGCGCGGCGGCACTTATTCGCAACCCGGCCACACCGGCTATCCGGGTGACTGCATCTTTGTTTTTGATCCCGATTTTGAAACCTTCTGCGATGAACAGGCCAAGCCGCTCGCCGCCGCCAAAGGCGATCCGTGGTTGCTTGGGTATTTCTCGGACAACGAACTGCCCTTCAGACCCGGATCGTTGACCAATTACCTCGCGCTTCCGGAAAAGGATCCCGGCCATCAGGCGGCGGTCGCCTGGCTGCGCGCGCGCCACGGCGAAAAAGCCACCGTCCGGGACGCCACCGCGCAGGATCAGCGAGACTTTCTGGAATTTATGGTGGAACGCTATTTTCGCATCACTTCCAATGCGATAAAAAAATACGATCCAAAGCATCTCTTTCTTGGCTCACGTTTTTACGGTTCCGACTTGTCCCATCCGGAAGTGTTCCGGGCCGTCGGCCGGCATGTGGACGTTGTTTCGGTCAACTGGTATCATGCTTGGTCCCCCGAACCGGAACGTCTCGCCATGTGGGAACGCGAATCGGGCAAGCCCGTTCTTATCACCGAGTGGTATGCGAAAGGCATGGATTCGGGCCTGTCGAATACGGGAGGCGCCGGATGGGTGGTCAAGACGCAGCGCGACCGCGGACGGTTTTATGAAAATTTCACACTCGGCCTGCTGGAATCAAAAGTCTGCGTCGGCTGGGATTGGTTCAAATATATGGACAATGACCCCGCCGCCACCGGGGCTGATCCCTCGAACCGTGATTCTAACAAAGGCATCTTAAGCAACCGGTATGAGCCTTACGACCCGTTGCTGGAAGCGATGAAAGAAATCAACGAGCGCGCCTACACGCTGGTGGCATACTTCGATCAGGAATTGAAACGCGAAAACCCGCCTCCCATCAAGTGAATTTATGGTGAAATCAACCCCATCCAAAAAGGAATCAGTATGATTATTTCAAATTTGTTTGAACGATGCCCTAAGACCGGAAAGATACGCGGCATCAACAAGAGCGCCTGGCCCAAATGGTCCCTGCTTTTTGCCGGATTGGCCGCCTGCCTATGGTATCTGTTCCGCGTTATCCCCAAACCGTCCCGCGCGGCGTATCCGTGCCAGCGCGCGGCCGCACCCATACGGATCGGATTTCTGACGTATGGTGTCGCCCTTGCGGGATATGCATTCTCATTCACAAAGGCCAGGTCGCTTTTAAGGAACAAAAAGCATGTCCTGGCCGGTCTCTTTTTTGCGGCTGCGATCGTATCGCTGTTTGTTTTTATTGCGAATGACGCCCGTCCTGCTTTCGCGGCAAATCCCATCGGCACGGCAAAGGGAATCTTCCCCGGCCGGGTTGCGTGGGTCTATAACCCCAATGCGGCAAAATGGACGGGCGCGGGAAACTACTGGGACGCGGCCGTCAATCCGCAGGCGGAATATAACAAATCCTTTACCGCGGGTATCGCGGCGCTTTCTGGGGGGACAAAAGACGCCGACTCCTGGGATAAAATATTCCACTGGTTCAACAACAGCCACGGTCGTCCAGGCACGGGATATCAGGCCGGCGACATGATCGCCATCAAAATCAACCAGAACAATACGCCCGTTCCAGCCGCAGACCATGGCAACGCCATGAACTCCAACCCCCAGACCAGCGTCGCGGTGCTGACAAGCCTGGTGAACGCAGGCATTCCCCAGAAGGACATTTGGATAGGTGACCCGAGCCGCGCCGTCACGGACAATGTTTTCAATGCAATCCACGGCGCATTTCCCAAGGTAAAAGTGGTTGACTATTTCGGCAACAACGGCCGCGTCACCACCGGCGTTACCAACGGTGTATTCCCAAACACCGACGTCAAGGACGCGGAAGCGATGTGCTTTTACAATGCGCGCTACATTGTCAACACACCCCTCATGAAAGGCCACGTCGGGCAGATAATCACGTTCGGGGCCAAGAATCTCTACGGCATTAACGGCATCCTGAACCACTGGCAGCAAAACCACAGGGGTCCCCACGATAGCGCCCTGACTGCTTACATGACAAACGCAAATTTCGGCGGGAAGGTCGTTTTGTGGTGCATGGACGCGATGTATCCCAGCCCGGAACTGGATGACGCCCCGTTCAACGGCGTGGCTTTGACGCCCTTTAACGGCAAGCAGATGTCCAGTTTCATCATGTCGCTCGACGGCGTTGCCGAGGAATGCGTTTCATACGACTTTTGGAGCACGTTGACCGGCAAGAGCGGCGGGACAAACTACATCTATCTCGCGGCCAACGCCGGCGCGGGCGTTGCTGATCATTGGAACAATTCCACGGCTAAACAATACTCAAAAAATTTGAAACCGAATTCCAACGGGATTGAATTGTTTGAAGTGATACCCTGATATAGAGCAATCCTAACATGAAAACAAAACCTCGATTTTTTCTGCAAGCATGCTTGATTCTCGCCGGCGGTTTTTATTTTGGCGGATGCGCGTCCGCACAATTGAAGGAATATAAGGGAAAGCCATTCCAAGACAGCGTGTATCCTGGAAGTCCGCAGAAAATTCCCGGACGCGTGCAATGCGCCTACTATGATCTCGGCGGAGAAGGCGTCGCCTATCACAACCAGGACACAAAGAACCACGGCAGCGGGGAACTGAATCCGGCGAATGGGACGTATCTCAACGAGTTTCGGATGAAAGAGGGCATTAGCACGTCCTACACGAAATTCCACAGCGAGACTGCGATTGACAATAATCCATACGACCAGGTGCAACCGCCCGAGGGACAACTCTATGTCGGTTGGACGTCACCCGGCGAATGGTTCAATATAACCGTTGAGGTTGAGCATGCCGGGGTTTATACCATTGATCTCCTATACACCTCGAACCGGGGCGGGACGATTTCCCTGGATCTAAACGGCAAGCCTTTGGTTTCTTCGATCAACATTATTTCAACCAGCACTGACAGGGATCCCATCGCCTGGCGTCAATGGCACCACTGGAATGTGATGACCAACCTGGCCGAAGTGGAGTTGCCCAAAGGCGTGTGCGTTTTGACCCTTCACATCGTCACCGAGGGCAATATGAATTTAGCGGATCTTGATTTTGAGCCGAAACATAAATAACCGTCTGGTGATGAAAAGAACGGGTCTGTCGGACCAATTAGCCATAGCCAAACCCGTGGCTTTGCGGCATCCTAAACGTCACTCATGAAGCGCAAGAACATGACTATAACAATTACCATTGTTGAAGATCATGCCGCGGTGCGCACGAGCATGCTCAAAATCCTGGAGGATGCTCCGAATTGTAAGTGCGTCGGCGCCTTTTCTGACGGCGAAGAGGCGTTGCTTGAAATTCCGAAGCTTAAACCGCAAGTCGTGCTCATGGACATCAGCCTGACGGGCATGAATGGCGTCGAATGTGTGCGCCAACTCGCCAAGCTGATGGAACTTCCACAAATTATCATGCTCACGGTTCACGAAGACCCGGAGTCCATCTTCAATTCGCTCGCGGCGGGCGCAGCGGGTTATCTGCTCAAGCCGGTGCGCGCTGCGCAATTGTTGGCGGCGATAAAAGACGTTTATGGCGGCGGTGCGCCGATGACCAGCAACATCGCGCGCAAAGTCGTGCAGTCGTTTAAACGTGTCACTTCTGCTGTCAGACCCGCGGCTGAAAATCTTTCGCCGCGCGAAATGGACGTGCTGAATTATCTCGTCAAAGGTTTCAGTTACAAGGAAACCGCCGAGGCCTTGGGTCTTGCTTACGGCACGGTGCATAGACATATCGAGCATATCTATCACAAACTTCATGTGCAATCCCGCGCACAGGCCGTGGCGCGTTACTTGAGAGTTTGAGGTCGCCGTCTTCTCGCGCCAGCCGGGCAGCCATGACATTCTATCGGCAGTTTTGCCGACTATGCAACATGCCGGAACAGGATACATTAACAACACGACACAATGAGAAAAAACGCCGATCATTTACCAACGCGGCCGTTGTGTGATGCCTTTACTTTGATTGAACTTTTGGTGGTCATTGCCATTATCGCGATTCTCGCAGCGTTGCTGTTGCCGGCGCTCGCGAGCGCCAAGGAACGTGCGATACGCACCAGTTGCCTAAACAATTTGCGCCAAATTGGGGTCGGCATGACGGTTTACGCCGGAGATAACAATGATTACGTCATAGGCGCCAAACCCGCCGATGACGATAACAAAACACCGGGCAACCCGCCGTTCGTGCAATTCGCCATCTTTAATACGGACATTACTGCGATCAAAGATTTGGGGATCCCGCTCCAGACTAATACTACCCTAGATTTCCCGAAAAAGGCCCACGCGGGTCGTGGGCAAGAAACCAAATGGGAAATCCCAGATAAAATGTTCACCTATTGTAAGATTTGGTGTGCTTCTTTTGCCAACCAAAATGTTGCCCATGGACTGTCAATAATAATCAACAATAAAACATGATTCATGTTATGAAAAATATGAAAAACCCTGAAACGTGCCACCAAGATCGAAAACCCCCCGTAACAACTCAGTTCAATAGATTCCGCGTGAGATTCATTGCGACAGTATGTGCCGCCATCGCGGCCTGCTTCGTTTTGACCGGCCATGCGGCAAATCTTCTGGTTAATCCTGGTTTTGAAACGGGCTCGTTTAGTGGTTGGACGGCGCACACCACCGAAAGTTGGAGCATGGGAGCCAACAACGTTATGCTGACTCACAGTGGATCATGGTGCTTGTTGATGCAGGGCTTGTACGGAAATGGCGGCGCTCCTGTTCCCTATACTTCGTATGCTTATCAGACGTTTGCCTGTACTCCGGGATCACTGTTTACTGCGGATGGATGGTTTTCTCAGTATGTATATGAAAATCCGCCGCATCCTTCAGATGGTAGTCCCAGTCTCGGTGGTGTATATAGCCCGGACTGTCTTTTTGGGGCTGCGTTCCCTGGCGTGCCTGGCGGGCCGACTGAAGACGGATGGATTGAGGTGTTGTTCCTTACTTCCACCACTGTTGGAATAACCAACAACATACTGGCGATTTACAGGTCAACTATTATTGATCCCGCATACGTTAATAATTTGGCTAATAGTGGCGCCACAGTGACCAATATAGTACCTGGACCTGCTCCTACTGGAAGCACCAATATCTGGCTGATTTGGGGAGATTTTCCAGTGACCAATCAATATGACATCAGCACAATATCAGGAAATGTAAATGCCGATCCTGACACCGACGCGGCTGGGATTACAAATACGCTGGGCCCTGGTCAGTATATGACAGCCCCACCCGGAACAAAATATGTGCAGTTGAGGGTGTGCCTGGATCAGGTGGGGGCCGACGCGAACGGAGCGCCCAACTGGGATGATTTCACTCTGATTCAATACGGTGGACAGTCTGCATCGGTGATTGGCAGCATTTCGCCGAACGGCTTCTTTAATATGGCCTCCACCAATTTCACCTTCAAGGTTACTTCGGCATCAACGGGCGGTTATCCCCTGGCAACCAACCAGACGAGTGGAATACAGGTGCTTGTTTCCACTGGGGGTGGTCCATTCACTGACGTATCGGGAAGCCTGCAATTTAGTGGAACTCCCACCAATTTGAACGTAACCTATCCAGGCCCCCTGCTGGCCAGTGCGGTTTATAATATAAGCATATCGGTCAGCAATACTGCGGGATTGGTTTCCAGTGCCAGCGTCGCCTTTGATACTTTCCCCACCAATTGTTTTATCGTCTCGTCTGAGGATTACGACTTCACGAATGGCATGTTTTTTGAAAACCCGATACCGACCTCTGTACCTGGCCCCAATAGCTATACGGGACTGGGCGGGGTCTGGGGAGTGGACATGGACACCTATGGCGCAGTGGGAGCATTGCCGGGGGGCTCCGTCCAACTTGTGCGTGCGGATGGTTGCGTGGCTTTTCAAGTGGCACCCGATATACAATTGCCACTCTATCTGGCTCAAAGTAATCCCGCGGTTGTTAATGTCTCCATAGCCTATAACAATGCCGGCAATTGGGAAAATTACACCAGGATTTATCCAAGCAACTATTGTAAGGTGTATGCGCGCATGTCGGCCGGGGCTGTCCCAGATGCGGGCATAGAATACCTCAACCTGTTGACCAGCGGGTATGGCACGACGAATCAAACGACCAATCTTCTCGGGGAGTTTTATCTTCCGCCCGGTTCGGATGGGACGCATTGTTATTGGATACCTCTGACTTATGGCACCAGTGGCAATCTGGTGTCGCTGATTCTGCCGCCGGGCACGAATACACTGCAATTGCTCAGTGGCGGCGGCTGTAACTTTGATTTCTTCATACTCGTTCCATTGTCTGGCCCATTGGGAATACCCCCGTTCTTCGCCAATGTAAATATGGCGGCACAACCTGTTTTTGGGAGTGGTATTTCGAACGTCACCTACTCGGTCTATTCGCTGACCAGTTTCATTACGACAAACCAAATTTACACGTACTTGAACGGGCAGAATGTCTCGTCAACCGCAACCTACACCATGGTGGGCGCGGGGAACACGAATTGGACGGTGAGTGTTCCTGTGCAGCAAAATCAAGTTTATAGCTTGGTCCTCGGCGCCGTGGATGCCGCCGGATTGACCAACAGCACCGTGCCGCTCGCTTTTGACACCTTCAGCCAAAATAACTTCATGTTTGAAGCGGAAGACTTTGACTTCAATGGCGGGCAGTTTATTACCAACCCCATTCCGACCGGGGCTTATGTCGGCGCCTTGGTCGCGTCCTATGCTTACTCCGCAGCGAACAGTTATTTCTGGAATCCCGCGCTTTCGGGCACTGAAGCCATTGATGGCGTTGATTTGACCACCGTGGGGCCGTCATCCGTTGGTGGCCCGGATGCGGGCGAGTTGGAACTTTACCGACCGAACGCTGACGCTGGCACGGAGGTTACCACTGACTTCCTCCGTAATAAGTTTTATGTTACCAATGGTGTCACAGTAACAATCTTCAGCGACTTCGACGTGGGATGGTGGGATCCAGGGCAATGGCTTAATTATACCCGCATCTTCCCCACGAATACATATAATGTCTATGGCCGCCTGGCATCAATTGGAGCGTATTCCGGGCTTTCCTTGAGTTTGGTGACCAGCGGGGTGGGGACGCCAACCCAAACGACCAACCTTTTGGGCACGTTTAGCGATCCCAACGCCAACGGCTGGCAAGACTGGGACTGGGTGCCATTGTTGAATACCAATGGCCAGATGGCGGTGGTTTCTCTGGGCGGAACAAATACGTTACAGGTGAACAATACCACCGCGGGGCGCGTCAATGCAAACTTCTATATGTTGGTGCCAGCCGTCGTTGCCCCGCAAGCGGTGCATCTGAGCGTCTCAAGAACTGGAAGCACCATTTCGATCCAGTTCCCAACTCAAAGTGGATTCAGCTATACGGTGCTCTACAGTGGCAGCTTGCACCCGGCCAATTGGCTAACGTTGACCACCATTAGCGGGGACGGTACGGTCAAAACGGCGACGGACACGATGGGATCGTCACCGCGATTTTACAGGGTATCATTTCAGTAATTGACCGGTGATTTGAATTGAGTTAAGTTTAAGCAGACAACGAGGTCGGCGCCGATGAAAGCCGGTGCCGGCCTTGAGGCGTTGAACAATAAAAGCGAAACGTGAAAACAAACAACTTGAAAAAACAGCCCGTTTTCGGGCAAGGTGTGCCAGGCAATCGTGGCATGAAGCAGAAACCAAAATCCAGTTCAACCGGCTTTACTTTGATTGAGTTGTTGGTGGTCATCGGCATCATTGCCATTCTGGCGGCCATCCTGTTGCCGGCTCTCGCCCTGGCCAAACGGAAGGCCCAAGCCGTTGCCTGCATGGCCAATGAGAAGCAGTTATCCATGGCGGCGCTGATGTATGCTAATGACAATAATGACAATCTTGTGCCCATCGGCAGTTTGGGGTATCAACCGGCGAATTTTGGTGAAAACCCCTTAACCGATCCTGATCTCCAACCCGGAGGGGCGTTGGC
>DLMG01000124.1:0-17960 GCA_002479245.1 Verrucomicrobia subdivision 3 bacterium UBA7542
CTCGCGTCGTTCATGATGGTCAGCTTGCAGATGCAGATTGTCCGCACGGTCAAATCCAATCTGCCCACCGCCACACTCGCCACTCCCGCAAAAAAGCCCGACATTGTGAATCTCACCGTGAACCAGGACGGCCAGGTTTCCGCGGACGACAAACCCATCGCCTTCCCCGAATTGTTCACCCTGCTTACGAACCGTTACAACCTGAACACCAATCTGCCCGTTTACATCACCGGGGCGCACAACGCCACACACGGCTCAGTGGTATTCGTGCTCGATTTGGTGAAACGCGCCGGCATCCAGCGCGTGGCCATCGCCGTTAGTACGGTCCCCGATCATCCTTGAAATTACCATGAAGAACTTCCAACAAAATCTCTTGATCCTCCTCGCTCTGGCGCTCTGTGGCCTTTGCGTCTGGCAATGGTATGAACAAACCGTCCAGCGCACCGAAATCCAGACCCTCAACCGGATCGTCTATGACCGCAACGCCGCCATTCAGGGCTACACCAATTCCATCGCCACGCTGAATCATCAGGTGAACCAGATGGACACGCGCATCACCGAAATCAAGGCCGTCGTCGCGACCAATGAACAACTCATCATTTCACAAAAGGCTGAAATCGTGCAATTGCAATTCGCCAACGAAACTGCCACCAACGAAATCGCGCAATACAAGGCCGCCGTGGATGCGCTGGAAGCGAAGCTGAAGGAAGCCTATGCCGGCATTGACCAGCAGAACGGAGCCATCTCCAACCTCGTCGCCCAACGCAACGACCTCGTGCAGAAATACAACGACGAAGTGAAAGACCGGAACGACGTTGTTGCCAAATATAATGACCTGGTGAAACAAGTCCAATCCGGCGGCAAAAAGCAGCCGGACAAATGACACCAACGGTTGGCAGAATCAAATATTTCCCGGCTTCTGGATTGCCTACCAGTGGGACCTGCCGGTCGGCCCGACGGACGTGGTGCTGCTGGGAATCATTTATGCGTTTGGCTTTGCCGTAAAAAAACTCGCGCTCCTCTTCCGCCCAAAATCAACGGCGTGATTTCATCCGGCACCGGTTGACCCGCAAACCGGCACAGAATTTACAATTGTAAAGATTACGCTTGACATCTCTACAAATGTCAAGCAAAGTCGCGCCATGCCCAAGCCTTCCATCGAACTGACCGAGTCGGAATGGACGATCATCAAGGCCGTCTGGGACCATGAACCCTGCGCGGCGCCGGCGATCCAGGAAAAACTCCACCCACAAACCGCCTGGACCTATTCCACCGTGCGCACGCTCATGGACCGCATGGTTGCGAAGGGCCTGCTCACGGCGGAAAAGGTCCGTAACCTGACGCTCTACCGTTCCGTAGTCACCCGCGAACAGGCGCAGCGCGGTGAATTGTTTTACGCCCTCAAGCACGCCTTCAACGGCGCGCTCACCCCGATGGTCCAATGCCTCCTCGACACCCGCAGTCTGAGCGTTGATGAACTGGAAACACTGGAATCCCTGATCAAATCGAAGAAAAAATCAGCCAAAAAATGAATCCGCCCATCGAAACCCTGAATCGTTTTGGCGAAAACGCGCTCCATTTTGCGTGGCCGATGTTGTGGCAATCCAGCATGCTCATCGCGGTGCTGTTTGTCGCCGACCTTACCCTGCGCCGGCACATCCGCGCAGCCGTTCGTTATGCGCTGTGGCTGGTGCTGCTGGTAAAATTGTTGCTCCCACCCACCCTGGCGCTGCCCACGGGGGTTGCCTGGTGGCTTCTGCCCGCCACTGCCTCCGCAAAGCCGCATATCACCAAATTTGTCGTCAGTTATGACATTGATACTGCACCCAGCCTGCCACCGCAGCCAGCCCCGGTCTTCGCGCCCCCGCAACCGATGATGTCCGCTGCCGCCTCGGCAATACTTGCCTGGGGCCTGATCAGCGCCGGTTTATTGGTCTGGATGACGGTACGCTGGCGACAGGTCGATGGCGATATACGCCGTGCAACACCAGTGCCCGCGTGGCTCAGTAAATTGTTTGACGAAGCAAAATCTTCGACCGGCCTGCGCCGTACTGTGCATTTGCGGGTGACGCATCAAGCCATGTCCCCGGCAGTTTGCGGACTGTTCCGGCCAGTGATAATGCTGCCGCAATCACTGGTGCAAAAACTCACACCGGAACAATTGCGGGCGGTATTGCTGCATGAACTGACCCATCTTCGGCGCGGTGATGTCTGGATGAATTGTGCGCAGGCACTGGTCCAGATCGTTTATTGGTGGCATCCCCTGCTCTGGTTCGCCAATGCCCGCATCCGTCGTATACGCGAAGAAGCCGTGGACGATGCCGTCATGCTGGCGCTCCGCGACGAGGCGGAGACTTACGCCCCTACGCTGCTCGAAGTGGCGAAGCTGGCGTTCAACCGGCCACTGGCCAGTCTGGGTTTGGTGGGCATCCTCGAATCCCGCAGCGCCTTGCGGCAGCGGATCGAGCGCCTGGTGAACTTCCATGCGCCGGGCAAAGCCCGACTGACCATCGCATCCTTGCTGGGAATTCTTGCTTTTACCGCGCTGGCCGTTCCGATGGGCGCCGCGCCGCCCCATTCAACAAATGCGAGCGATGCGGTTGGTTCACCAACAGCCGCCGGCAACACGCCGCCGACAGTGCTGGCCGGGACCGGTTCCGAAACGGCCGGGACAGCGACGATGACGTTCAAAATTGACCGGCCGCCGGATGCGGACAGTTTGAAAAGGCTCCTGCTGGATGCGGGTGTGAAACTTCCGCCAACGGTATATTTTTGCACGGACAAAGGCCTTTTGCTGGTGCGAGGCGACCAGAAGCAACTGGCGTTGGTGAAATCGGTGGTGTTGAAGTTGAATGGATATTTGCCAAAGGAAATCCCGACGGAGACCAATGTTTCCACAGGATTCAGAGAAAGGTTGGAGGCGATTGTTGAACGGTCGTACAAAGATACGGTAACGAATTATGGAAAAACCGAAACCGCGTCGGATCCGAGCGAGAATGCGCCGCCGCCTGTTTTCAGTGGAATCACCAACAAGACAACTTCAAATGCCAATGCTTCGACCAACTTTGAGACCCGCACCTTCAACGTGGACACAAAGTTATTCCTCGCCGCTTTGCAGAAGCAGACCGGCCTTCAAACCAATGTCAGTGCCGCCATGAAACAACTTCTCTCAATTGTCGGCGTGGAATTGTCGCCGCCGAAATCAATTTATTACAATGAAAACCGCGGAGTGCTGTTTGTCCACGCAACCCCGCAGGATTTGGACACGATTGAAAAGGCAATACAGGTTCTGAACGTGCGGACACCGCAAATTCATATCAAAGCCAGATTCATCGAGGTTCCGGAAGAGGAAGTCCAATCCCTTGGAACAAATCTCATTCCAACGGGTGTCACAAGCGTGGCCGGTATTTTAACCGACCCCAATTTTCGGGTCGTGATTCATGCCTTGGAACAGCGCACCGGGACGGAGCAGTTGGCCGAACCGGAAGTGACCACCATGAGCGGCCGGCAAACCCAGATGCGGGCTACCGATATCTTCACCGTCGTGACCAACCTTGTCTTCCAGGATGCTTCAACCAATTCGGCCCTGGTTCCACAGACCACAGAGGTGGAATGCGGTCCAATTTTGGATGCCGTGGCTTCTGTTTTGCCTGATGGCTACACTATTGATTTGAAAGTCACAGCCAAGGTGACGGAATTGTCTGGCTATGATAAAACAACCAATGCAACCCTGTTTGTCAACGCGACCGGCCTAAAGGTTTCCGTGCCGACGATTCTTCAGAGTTTTCACGTCCGGCAGACCGATGCACATCTAAGATTATGGGATAATCAGACCGTCGTTCTTGACAGCAAGATCTCCCCGCAGATCCAAACAATGAAAATGCTCGGCGAGCAGACGGAGATGGGTCGGCTGTCTCAGCGCGAGTTAAAACTGTCGGTGAAAAGCAGGCTGGTGGTTTTTGTGACGGCCACCATCATAGATCCAGCTGGCAACCGGGTGCATAGCGACGAAGAAATGCCTTTTGCCACTACCGGAATTCCACCGCAGGTTCCCCAATAAACAACCTCCATCTGATATTCAACCCATCACCGTGAGCACGATGCCCACGAGGATGCCGATCACGGCGGGAAGTTTTTGCAGTCCGTTTTTTCACCGAAAAGGAGCAGGCCGCCGGCAAAACCCACCCGCGTGCTGCCGCGACGATGGCTGACTTCAGTGCCAGTTGCAAATGCTGCACCATCGTTGCAGCGTCAGTGACCTGCCGGTTTGCAGGTATTCAACGAGCGATGGAGCAAAGAAGGAAAAATGACCATTCGCCGTCGAGTGTGCCGTAAAATCCCTAAAAGTGTTTTATTACGCAATTCATTCACAGTGCTTTACTTATGGGAAAAATGGGTTCGTGAACGGTAAAAACCCAATTATTTGCTTGATTTATGGAAACGGTAAGTATTAAATGCACCAAAGTTTTGTTTCCATGATCAGAAACGATTGAACCTAGTGGTAGAAACAAGAAATTATCAACACGCCAAACTGGAGGGACTCCAATCCGAAACGCCAATACTATGAAGACCGCAACTCATGCAATTTCAACCCATCTGTCCGGTTTCGGACTTTTTATCCTCGCCGCGTGCCTGTTGTCTGCGCCGCCCGCCCGGGCCGGGCTTACAGTGGACATCCATTTATATCACGACTCCTATGGGTACTATTTTTATCCTTGGCTGAACGCGAACACCAACACACCCAATTTCCCAACCGGGAATTACATGATCGCCTCGCCGCAAATCCCGACCAACGGTTCCCAGCTTCAATACCAAGCGACCAACAACACCCTCAATTTCATCACAGGAGGCGGGAATTACTACGGTGACTTCAATTCCTTTCTCTATGGCATCACCAACGGCCAGTGGTCCATCTGGGTGACCAATTCCATCTCGACCAACCAATACAAATTCACTGTCAGCGTTTCAGGCATCACCAGCAACATCTTCGGCGCCCCGGCGGTGGCGGTTTTCCCGACCAACGGCGCTCAATTCGTGACCAACCAGCCGCTTTTCCAGTGGACGGGTCCGGCGAACTGGGCTGGCGCTTTGAATGTGAGCGACAACTTTATCGATACGAACGGGAATTGGAACTACGAGGCCTCCGCGAGCTTGCCGCCAAATCAAACCTCCTGGCCGTGTCCGGTGCAGCTTACCGCAGGCACGAACGATTTCAGCGCTGATTACACCAGTAACGTCACCGCGCAGATTGTCGCTTCCACGCCGCTGATCAATGGGTCACAACCGATTTCCGGCTGGGTTTCCACGGCCACCTTGGAGACTCATTTCACTTATGATTCACAATTCACGGTCGGCTCGCCCGTTCTCAGCACTTCAAGCGGCGGCCATACTAACGTCGTTTACTATTCTTTCGAGGACGATAATCTTTTTGCTCACGATTTTTCAGGGCATGGCAACGACATCGTCGGTTACGGATGGTTTGTGAGTCCTCCTTACATGACCAATGATGCTGCCGCTGGGTCCTGGGCGGTGGGCTACACCGGTTCAGGCTGGCAGAGTCCGCCCACCAACCTGGTTGCCACACTTGCGGGCAGCTTTTCGGTTTCCCTCTGGGCCAAAACCTCGGACGATCCGGGCAATGATTCCGACACAGCCGATGTCGGGGCTGGCCTGTTGTCCGCGAATTCCGATCAAGTCATTCCCCTGGCACAAACCGGAAGTAAACTGGCATTTCTAACCGGTGGCGGCACCCTCGATACTTTGCACTCGGTGACTTCCATCAACACCGGAAGCTACGTTCATCTGGTTGTCACCCGCGATCAGGCCAGCGGCGAAAAGAAGATTTACATCAACGGTACTTTGGACGCGGCGGACTCTGGCGCCCCCGGCCTGCTAAACACGGCTTCGGCCCCTTCCCTTTACCTCGGCTATAACTCGACGCTTTCTGCTGGATTCATAGGGGAAATGGATGAAGTTCAAATTTATTCCGGCGTGCTTTCCTCCAACGAGGTCATGCAACTATACAATCACCCAGGCACGGCCATTCCCGACCTCGCCGGAGGCTCGAACAACGGTTTGATCGCACATTATGATTTCGACGAGGGCACCGTAGTGGCCCCGGATGTTTCTGGCAACGGCAACAACATCGTTCTGTCCGGCAATTTCGGCGGCGCCGGACCCGCTATAAGTTCGGATGCCATCGCCGGGGCCGGATCGGTTTCGTTTGATGGCGGCAGCTATCTGACAGCTCCGACCAACCTGTTATCCACCCTCGCCAGCAGCTTCACGATTTCGCTCTGGGTCAACACCACCCAGAATTATGACTATCAAGGTGATTACGCTTACAACGGCGCTGGAATTATTTCGGCAGACATCCCGGGCATTGCCAATGATCTCGTCCCCGTGGCTTTGACCGGCGGCCAAGTGGCCTTCAATACCGGAAACACCCAATATGGCTACGATGACACCATCAACTCCTCAGCCACGGTCAACGATGGGTCCTGGCATCACGTGGTGGTTGCTCGAAATCAGACCACCGGCGAGAAGGACATCTACATTGATGGCGTGCTGGACACGTCTGATTTCGATACCACGGCTTTGCTGGACGATCCCCAACTGCTGACGATTGGAGCCATTGCCGATGCGAGTAATCCCGATCCTTCAAGTCCCAGTTACACCGGTTACAACGGCTACCAGGGATTGCTCGACGACATCCAAATCTACAGCCGCGTATTGAGTTCCAATGAAGTATCCTTCCTTTATGATAACCCCGGCGCCACGCTCAGCGGGTCCTCCACCCCTCCGTATCCGGTGGACGTGAATCTGCAATTTTATTTTATCCGGTCGCAGGATCCGAATTTGGGTGAAATTTATGGCGCTTCGGTTTCGTTCAACTCGGTCAGTCCCGCGCCCACCACCACGAACAGCGTGCACTCGCCCAACGACTACTTTTCCACCGAACAATATCCTGGCGGCGGCAGCGGCAGCGGCGCGATTCTCAACTCATTGGGCGATGTCCTCAACGAATTCACCAACGGGCTCTGGAAGATTTATATCAATCAGGATAGCCCGACTCAACAAGTCTATTCGTTCCAGGTTTCCATCAGCGGCCTGGACACCAATCTGCTCCGGGCAGTCAGGATTCTTTCGCCGACCAACGGGGCGGTTGACGTCCTCGCCAATGTACCGTTTTACTGGAACGGCCCAACCAATTTTTCGTCGTTGTCCCTGGATCTCGCCGGCGTGGTGGAAGGGTTGAGCCTGCCGATCAATGCCACCAACTGGGCGGCCGCCCCGACGTTGAGCAATGGAAACCAATTCTTTGATCTGAATTATGTCTCCAACAATTTCCCCGGCGTCACTTTCACCACGCCGGTGGACGCGTCCTCCAACCCGGTCAGAACCTGGTCAACGGCCGTCGGTCTGAGTTCCGAGGCGTTTTCACTCTTTTTCGTGGGCCCGAACCCAACCCAACTGATCAACGCCCAGCGTGCCGGCACAAATTTCCAGTTTTCCTTCCTCTCGCAAGCCAGCGTCACAAACAGCGTGCAATACCGCACCAACCTCGTCCTCGGCAACTGGCTCACCTATTCCAATGTCACCGGCGACGGCAGCCTGAAAACCATCCCCATTCCCATTGCCTTGTTTAATGGCTCCAAGCAAGGGTTTGTCCGCATATCGTCGCATTAAACAATTGACCAAAATCCAATCCTGTTGGGCGGCGCGGCGGCGCCGCCCGTTTTTTATCCCAGCACGGTCAAGGCGATACCCACCAGGATGCCGATCACGGCGGGAAGCTTTTTCCACCCGTTGCCTTCGCCAAACAGGAGCAGCCCGCCGGCAAAACCCACGAGCGTGCTGCCGCGACGCAGGCTCATCACCACCGAGACAAGCGAATTTGGATCACGCAACGCGCTGAAATAGATGTAATCGGCAACCAGCAGGGAAAAGGCAATAAACGGGATGCTCCAACGCCAGTGAAACACCTTGCGCGGCCACCAGCGCCGCTTCCAACCGATGGCAAATGGAGTGAAAAGCCCCAGCAGGTAAACCGAGAACCATGCTTGCACTGTCGGCACGGAGAAATGCGCCCGGCCCAGCAGGTATTTGTCGTAGAGCGAACTCACCGCCCCCAACAACGTTCCGGCAATGAGGAACCAGACCCATTTATTACGATGGAAATGAACCCCTTCCAACCGCCCGGCAAACGAAAGTCCAACAAATGACACCAGAGTCGTCAACACGCCAACCGTTTCCAGCCACGTCGGGCGCTCACCCAAGATTAACAGCGCGCCAAACAGCGTCCACAACGGACTGGTCGCGCGGATGGGCGAACCCAGCGACAGCGGCAGGTGTTTGATGGCAAAATAGGTGAAAACCCACGAGGCTGCGACAATCGCGGATTTCAAGACCAGTTGGAGGTGTTGTATCAGCGTGATTGGGTCAGTGATGAGCGATGCCGGCAAAAGCCCCGGATGAACCGCCTGCATACCCATCAAGACAATCCAAACCGCGGCACCGCTCAACGTGCTGAAGAACAACACCGGTACGACGGCGTTGTCCCGCACGGCGTGCTTGGTGCAAAGCTCATACACGCCGAGGAACAATGCCGATACGAGACTGGCAACTATCCAATGCATAAAAAAGCAGGACAGGCTGCCAGCCTGTCCGTTGTATTCATTCGGTGCTTTGTAGCAGCCGACGTCAGTCGGCTCAAACTTCTTTCGCCGAGATCAGAGCCGACTGATGTCGGCTGCTACGATCCACAAGCGCAAATTTACATGTGGGCGATGATGTTATCGCCGAACTGCGAGCATTTGATTTCCGTCGCGCCGTCCATCTGGCGGGCGAAGTCGTAGGTGACGCGCTTGCTGCCAATCGCGCCGTTCAAGCCTTTCAAAATCAAGTCCGCCGCTTCCGTCCAGCCCAGATAACGCAGCATCATTTCGCCGCTCAACACGACCGAACCCGGGTTCACCACGTCCTTGTTTGCATATTTCGGTGCGGTGCCATGCGTGGCCTCAAAAATCGCGTGGCCGGAGACGTAATTAATGTTGCCGCCGGGTGCGATGCCGATGCCGCCCACCTGCGCCGCCAATGCGTCGCTCAGGTAATCACCATTGAGGTTCAGCGTGGCGATAACGTCGAAGTCCGTTGGGCGCGTGAGCACCTGCTGGAGCGTGATATCAGCGATGGCGTCCTTGATGACGAGGCCCGCGCCAGGTTTGCCCTCGGGAATTTTACACCACGGGCCGCCGTCAATCTCGACTGCCCCGTAACGCTGTTTGGCTATCTTATACCCCCAGTCGCGGAACGCGCCTTCGGTGAACTTCATGATGTTGCCCTTGTGGACAATGGTAACGCTTTTGCGTTTGTTCGTAATGGCGTAGCTGATGGCGGCGTGCATCAGGCGTATCGTCCCGAGATAGCTGACCGGCTTGAAGCCGATGCCAACATCCACTGCCGCTTCACGATGCGGAGCGCCGATGTCCTCAAGCTGCTTCAGCCACTGCGTGGCGGCCTCTTTGGTTCCAAAACGAATCTTCTTGAATTCCTTGGGAAAATTCTGGGCCAGAAAGTCCAGTATCTTTTGACTCTCCGGCGTTCCGCCCGCGTATTCGATGCCCGCGTAAATGTCCTCGGTGTTTTCGCGGAAGATGACCATGTTCACCTTTTCCGGATGCTTCACGGGCGACGGGACGCCCTGAAAATACTGCACCGGGCGCAGGCAGACGTAGAGATCGAGCATCTGGCGCAACGCAACGTTGAGCGAGCGGATGCCGCCGCCGACGGGCGTGGTGAGCGGGCCTTTGATGCCGACAAGATGTTCCTTGAACGCCTCGACGGTGTCGTCCGGCAACCAGTTGTCGAATTTGTTCTTGGCCGCTTCGCCGGCGAAAACTTCAAACCACGAAATTTTCCGTTTGCCGCCGTAGGCCTTTTGCACCGACGCGTCGAACACGCGCACGGATGCCGCCCAAATGTCCGGGCCAGTGCCGTCGCCGCGAATGAACGGGAGGATGGGATTTTCAGGAACGGTGAGCTTGCCGTTCAGGATGGATATTTTGCCCCCGGCGGGCGGAGTGACGTCTTTATAGGCCATGATGCGATTTTGGATTTCGGATTGATGATTTTAACTAGGCGCGATGAAAGGAAAAGGCCGAACGCGAAGGAAATCAAGGAAAGAAACTGGTTGGCTGGAAGAACGCTCGCCCTCATCCTGACCTTCTCCCCCAGGAGAAGGAACAGCAACTGGGCGTCCCCAATGTTATGGATAACCGTCCGGCAAATTCAGCCGCAGGTATTCCGGTGGGACGGCGAACGATTCTCCTTCTCCTTGGGGAGAAGGCCGGGATGAAGGAGGATAAGATTCTAATCTAAAAGCAAATCCAGGAACTTCACGCGCCTTGCAGCACGACGTGGTCGGCCTGATGCGCCGCATATTCAATCGCCGCGAGGATGTCGTCGCGTTCGAGGTCGGGATAATCCGCCAGGATTTCCTCGTAGGAAGCTCCCGCGCTCAAAAGCTGCAAGACATCCGTGACGCGCATCCTCATGCCGCGGATGCACGGCCCGCCCGCCACATTTTCCCGGCTCGATGGTGATGCGCTTGAGCAATTCTGCGTTCATGCCTGAAATCTAATCTTATTCAGCGCGACTGCAATTTCTTTCGCGCTGCTGGGTTGTTCATTCATAAATCCTTTCTTTCTTATTCCATCAGCAAGCAATCTGACTGCGTAATCATGCGTCGTTAGTCCGTGCGAATTACTTTTTCGGGTTACATCTCCACGTCGCTCGGCTTCTGCATATTTTCCGACAACTAAATCGAGGTTTTTCCATATCTCCGAAACAACTCTCTCATCTTGTCCCGCTGATTCATGGATTTTAATTGTTTTTCCAGCTATTACGCGGTGTGGTCTTCTTTTTGGCTGCAAAAACCCAGTCAGTTGCTTTAGACATCAAAAATGGTCCAATAAGAAAAACGGTCACTAACCAATTTTCGTGGTATTCAGTCCAAAACTGTGAGTCAAAAAAATTCCAAACCGTTTCATCATTCCAACGAATATAGGGAAATAAATGCCAGTTGTTGTCGTTTGATATGGCGAGATAGGTGATACCGATGAAGCCACCAATTTGAAGAACCAGGAATAATCTCCATGTCCATTCATTTTTGAAGAGCGACCTAAATTTACTGAATGGTAATTTAAGTTTGCTCTTCAGGTCGCCATTCCGAGAGTTGAACAACCACCAATAACCAAACCGATGACCAGCGCCACCGCGACCTTGAAACCTACATCACCTGAATGTCCAACATCAAGGTGCGTCACCTGACCGCTTGTCTCGGGCTCAATTTGTGGAAGAATATCGCTCATTTTTCACGCCACCCCAATGAGCCTTGTCGCCGCGGGTGTGGCTTCGGCAAATTGCGCTTTCACCTTGGCGACGGTGTTCTCGACGGTCAGACCGTATTTCCGGCGGAGTTCATCCTGGGTCGTGGCGTGCTCGATGAACTGGTCGGGCCAGCCGATGCGCATGACGGGCGTCGTTACGGCCTTCTCGCTGAACAGTTCCAGCACCGCCGAACCGTATCCACCCATCAGCGCATGGTCTTCCATAGTCACAATGACTTCTGCCGCGCGTCCGAAAAATTCGTGCATGCCGGCGTCCAACGGCTTGGTGAAACGCGGGTTGATGACCGCGACATCGAAGCCTTCCTCCGTCAGTTGTATTGCCGCCTTGCGTGCAATTGCGCACATCGGACCGAGGCCAAACAACGCCACCTTGTGCCGCTTTGCGGCATTGTTGGAAAAATTCTGGATGACTTCCGCCTTGCCGATTTCGAGCAGCTTGGGCTGGTCCTTGATGGGCACGCCTTCCGCCGCGCCGCGCGGGTAACGGATGAACGTGGGATGCTGCTCGTGCGTGGCGGTGAACATCATGTCCACCAGTTCGTCCTCGTCCTTCGGCGCCATGGCGATAACGTTCGGCAGGCAGCGCAGATAGGAAATGTCGAACAGGCCGTGATGCGTCGGGCCGTCGTTGGCGGACAATCCGGCGCGGTCCATGCAAAAAATCACCGGCAAATCCTGCAAACAAACGTCGTGCTGAATGCAGTCGTAGGCGCGTTGCAGGAACGTGGAGTAAATCGCCACAACCGGATGAAAGCCCATCACCGCCATGCCGGCAGCAAAAATGACGGCGTGTTCCTCGGCAATGCCCACGTCGTAGTAACGGTCCGGCATGGCTTTTTCGAGATGTTTCAAGCCGGTGCCGCTGGGCATCGCGGCGGTGATGCCGACGATGGTGTTGTCTTTCTGGCAGAGTTTGACGAGCGTCTGCCCCATCACGTCCTGATAATTTGGCGGCGTGCCGGGTGTGGCGGCGGGCGTTTCGCCCGTTATCACGTCGTAAGGCCCGAGGCCGTGAAATTTTTCCGGATATTTCAGCGCGGCTTCAAACCCCTTGCCTTTTTGGGTGAGAATGTGAATGACAATCGGGTGGTCGCACGTCTTGGCAAATTCCAGCGTGCTGATGAGCAACGGCAAATCGTGCCCATCAATCGGACCGAGATAACGCACTCCCATTTCCTCAAAGAAAACCGGGCTGCCGTAGCCGCCGCGACCGTCTGCCTCCATCAAGCTACCGGTGGGTCGCAGTCCGACATCGGTGATGGCGCCCTTGAACCCGCCCTCGGCCTTGTGCGCGAGTTTCAGCGCCAGTTCGCCCTTGGGCAGCCGGCGGACAAAATTTTCAAAATCCCGCGAGAGCTTGTTGTAACGGGGATTGGTGATGAGTTTGTTGAGGTAATTGGAAACCGCTCCGACGTTTTTGGCGATGCTCCACTCGTTGTCGTTGAGAATGCTGATGAACCGCTTCGTCGTGTGGCCGATGTTGTTGAGCGCCTCGAACGAAATGCCGTTCGTCAACGCGGCGTCGCCGAAAATGCAGACGACGTTTTCGTCCGTGCCCTTTTTGTCGCGCGCCGCCGCCATGCCGAGCGCGGCGGAAAGCGCCGTGCCCGCGTGGCCCGCGCCGTAGCAATCGTGCGGACTTTCATCGCGCAGGGCAAAGCCGTTCAGACCACCGGTCTGCCGGATGGTGCGGAAACGACTCTTGCGGCCCGTAAGGATTTTGTGGACATAGACCTGATGGCTCACGTCCCAGACAAATTTATCCACGGGCGTGTTGAAAACGCGATGCAACGCGATGGTCAGTTCCACCACTCCGAGATTCGGGCCGAGATGCCCGCCATTTTTGGCCAGCCCGGCGATTAATTCTTCCCGAATCTCCCCGGCCAGTTCCTGAAGCTGCGACAACGTGAGCCTTTTCACATGCGCCGGCCCGTCCACCATCTCGAGATAACTGCTCATAAATCATTCTGCGGACAAATCCGGCGACAGCGGCTTCAATTTCATTTCGCCCGCCGCGCTTTTTTCCAACTGTTGAATCTTCAATTCCGCCTCGGCGAGTTTTTCCTGGCAGATTTTTACCAGCTTCGTCCCTTCCTCATATTTGGACAAAAGCGTTTCCAGCGGCAGGTCGTCGGACTCCATGGCCCCAACAATGCCTTCAAGTTTTTTCAAAGCCTCTTCAAACGGTGGACTGTTCCTGGCCGCATCATTGGCCTTGGCTGATTTTGTCATGTGAAAATGCTAAGGAAAACCATCGCCTTCGTCCAGCTTGGAGTCATTCGGAGCGACGCAACGGCCCTCGTCAGGCGCGTGACTGAATTAAACACTCACGCGATCCGGGAAACGTTCAGGGCGAGGCGATCCGCACCCATGAATGCACGGAAAAGTCAGCCGGTCAGGAAGCCGGAATGATCTCAATCCCGTTGATCTCGGGGCTCTGAATGTTGGTCGTGAAAGTAATGTCAAGCTTGCCGTCGGTGATGTCCACGTTGACGGTTTCGACATAGGCGCGCTTGGCGCCACCGGCCTTTACCCAGACATCAAAATCCTTGAACTCATGGCCCGCGACATTAAAGGTAAAGACGCGCTGCCCCGCCCCGGTGATGTCCTCGTAAGTTTCGGCAAAATGAAGTTTCACAATGTATTTGCCGTTGGGAAGCTTGTACGAAAAAGAACTCATGCCGTATCGCTCGGTGCGATAGATAGCCTGGTCCTGTGTATTGGCGATTTCCATGTCGCTGCCCCGGTCAGTGACGTCTCCATCCACAAAACCCTGGTCAGGCAGCCAGACGTTGCCGCTGGAATCGGTGTAAGGGGCGCTGGCGCCAGCATTAATGCGAATCGGCAATCCCGCTGCCACGGGCGCAGCAGGCACAACCACAGCAGGCGCGGCAGGCACAGCGGGCGCTGTCGGTGCGACAGGCGCGGTTACGGCAGGAGTGGGCACAGCCGCAGTTGGTGCGGTTGCAGCCACAGCGGGCTTGGACATCGGACTTGCTGCTTTGCAGCAAGATTTATCTTTGGCCGACTGGCAGCCGACCAGCAGCAAGGCGACCACCGCTGAAATAAGCGGGACACATGACCATCGCACCAAACGTTTTACATTTTGCATATAATTCTCACTTTGTCTTGGAGTTTGCAGCCCTCAATTTAGTAACTCTCCGAAAAACTGCAAGCCGTTTTTTACGTTACATTTTTTACGTTTCACTGAACAAGTTCCGTGGCAGTGACTGCTCTTGCTGGTCAACCCTGCTTAAACCCTCACCCGCTTTCAAACGGCAGATTTTTGGCGGGACTACTGTGACCCGCGCTTTTCGACGGATTGGGCACGGGAACAAGGTGAAAATAAAAACCAGTGATGGCCAGTTTGGAACTATCGGGAAAATGCCGGCTTGCATTTGCCGCGCAGTGTGCATAATAATACCACCATTGTCGCATGTGGCTGAAGTCACAAGTTGGGCGATGCGCCGGAAGAATTTTCCTTCTTGGCGCGGTTTTCTTTTCAACCCTGGCGCTGGCACAAAGCAACGTCAACCTGCGGGTCATGGCGGCGAACCTGAACGGTGACGCGCAAAGCTATCAGCCGTTTGCCATCCGCATCTTTCAGGGACTCAAGCCGGATATCGTCGCCATCCAGGAATTCAATTACAGCAACAACACGGCGTCCGATTTTCGCTTGATGGTGGACACCGCTTTCGGAACGAATTTTGTGTATTACCGCGAGCCTTACACCAGTAGCGGCGACATTCCCAACGGCATCATCAGCCGTTATTCGATTCTCGCCGCCGGTTCGTGGGTGGACACCGTGCAGTCGCAGTCGAACCGCGGCTTCGCTTGGGCGCAGATTGACGTGCCCGGCACGAACGACCTCTACGTTGTCAGTGTGCATCTGCTGACCAGCTCGGCCAGCGCCCGGTCGAGTGAGGCGGCGAATCTGAAAACGCTGATTCAATCCAATTTTCCGAGCAACGCGTGGATCGTCGTGGCTGGAGATTTCAACACAGACACCCGCACGGAATCCACAACGATGACCACCTTCGACAGTTATTTGAGCGACAATCCGGTTCCCGCCGACAACAACGGCAATTCCAACACGAGCGAAAATCGCAACTATCCGCATGACTACGTGTTGCCGAGCTTTTCGTTTACCAATCTGGAAACCGCAACCGTGTTCCCGTCGCACTCGTTTCCGAACGGGCTGGTTTTTGATTCCACCATTTACACGCCTTTGAGCGACGTTCCGCCGGTGCAATTCACCGACTCCACCAATGCCCAGCACATGGCCGTGATGAAGGATTTTTTGATTCCCGCGGGGAACGATTCGGGCACGAACCCGCCGGTGATCGTTACGCAGCCACAAAGCCAGACGAACGCGGCCGGCGCAACCATCACGTTTTCCGTCGGGGCCAGCGGCAGCGGCACGCTCGCCTGCCAATGGCAGTTCAACGGCACGAACATTGCCGGCGCAACGGCGAACCCATTTGTACTCGTCAATGCGCAGCTCACGAACAACGGAAATTATTCCGTCATCGTCACGAACCTTTTCGGCAGCGTCACCAGTTCCAACGCCGTGCTGCTGCTGACCAACGCGCCACCCGCAATCACGACGCAGCCACAGAACCAGTCCGTCCTCGCCGGACAAACCGCCACCTTCAGCGTCGCCGCCACCGGCACGCCGCCATTGAATTATCAATGGTTTTTCAGCGGCACAAACATTGCCGGAGCGACCGCCAATCCCTTCACGCTGGCCAATGTTCAACTCACCAACGCTGGAAATTATTCCGTCGTCATCACCAACATCGCCGGCAGCGTGACCAGTTCGGTGGCCTCGCTCACGGTGCTGTTCACGAACCCGGCCGTTTTCGCGCAATGGAATTTCAACAGCATCACGCCTGATAACAACACGACCACGGGCACCACGACGCCTTCCGTCGGCGTGGGCATCGCTGCCCTGGTGGGCGGCACGACCGCCACGTTTGCCACGGGGGACACAACTCTCGACCCCGCCCCGGCCGCCGACAACAGCGCGTGGAACACGACGAGTTATCCCGCAAGCGGAAACAACAAGACCGCGGGCGCGCAGTTTGCCGTCAGCACGGCGGGCATACAGAACATCGCCGTCAGTTGGAGCCAGCGCAGCAGCAACACCGGCGGCAAATATTTTCGTCTGCAATACTCGACCAATGGCGGCGCGAGCTTTATGGACTTCCCGGTGGCGGTGACGGTCACGAATGTCTTCACCGCCTTCACGAACGATCTGTCGGCGTTGCCGGGCGTGAACAACAATCCGAATTTCGTCTTTCGCATTGTCGCCGAATTTCAGAGCACCGCGATCGGCTCTAGCAATGCGGCTTACGTGGCCGCCAGTGCCGGCAGCACCTACGCCAGCACCGGTACGACACGGTTTGACATGGTGAGCGTTTCGGGAATTTCCTACGTCACCGCCACGGCGGCCGTGCTGACGCAGGCTGGCTTCACCAACGGCCAGTTCGTCTTCACCCTCAGCGGCAGCGTTGGCGCGAGTTACGTCGTCCAGACCTCGACAAATCTGGCGGCGACGAACTGGATTCCGGTTTTCACCAACGTTTCGCCCTGCATTTTCACCGATGCCAACCTGACCGCGCCGCAAAAATTTTACCGCGCCACCGTCCAGCCCTGACCCTGTTATTTCTCCACGCGGCTGGAAATCTCGCCCTCTTTCACGCGCGTCCTCAAATGCTGCCCGGACTTCACGTCCCTCGCGCGACGAATGACGGTTCCCGTTGCCGCGTCCATCGTGATGGAATAACCGCGCGCCAATACCTGTTCCGGCCCCAGCAGACGCAGTCGCGCTTCCGTCGCCTCAAAACGATTTCTCCCGTTTCGCAAATGAACGTGCGCCGACTCGCGCAAACGCCGCTGATTCACCACCAACGACTCGCGCCGCTGCCTCAACAATTGCGCCGGACGAACGCGCAACAGCCGCGTCCCCAGATTCTGCCAGGCCACCTGCCGTTCCTTCGTCCCCTGCCTCGTGCAGCGCAACAAACCGGTCTGCAAATCGTCCAATCGTTGCAAAAGCTCATTCATGCGCCGGCGCGGATGCGCCCGCACCATGCGCTGCGTCAAATCCACCACGAGCTGCCGGCTGGCGAAAACCCCTTCGGTGATGATTTCCGCCGCCACGCTCGGCGTCGCCGCACGCACGTCCGCAACGAAATCGCTGATGGTGAAATCAATCTCGTGCCCGACCGCTGACACGACGGGAATGGCCGATTCAAAAATCGCCCGCGCCACAACTTCCTCGTTGAACGCCCACAGGTCTTCGAAGCTGCCCCCGCCACGGGTGAGGAGAATTAAATCAATGTGGCACAGGCTTCCAGCCTGTGAATCTTTCTCTCTCAGGCCGGAGGCCTGAGCCACATTAAACTCATTCAATAGCCGTATCGCCGCCGCGATTTCTTCCGCCGCGCCTTCGCCCTGCACCCGGCATGGCGCGAGGATGATTTCCAAACCCGGATTCCGGCGTTGGATGACGTGCAGCACATCGCGAATCGCCGCGCCGGTGGG
>DLMG01000124.1:18041-19152 GCA_002479245.1 Verrucomicrobia subdivision 3 bacterium UBA7542
AGCGGCCGTTTCCGTTCCGGCGCGAACAGCCCTTCCGCCGCGAGCTTCTGCTTGAGTTTCTCAAATGCAATTTGCAGCGCACCAACGCCCTGCAACTCCACCGCGCGCACGATGAGCTGGTATTGTCCCCGCGCTTCGTAAACCGTCACGTCGCCTTGCAGCAGAACCTTCTGACCGTCCGCCAGCAACTCGCGATGCGAAACCTTTTCGCGGCTGAACAAAACGCAGCTCAACACCGCTGCGCGCGTGCTCGCGTCAGAACGGAGCTGGGCCGCGGCGTCCTTGAGCGTGAAGTACATGTGGCCGGAAGATTGCGCGCGCAGATTGGTGACCTCGCCCGTCACCCAAACCGAGCCGACCGATTTTTCCAGCAACCGCTTGACCTGCGCCGTCAATTCGCTGACTGATAACACGCGCCGTCCAGTTTCTGTCGGGAACAGTTCGCCAAAGTCCCATTGTGATTTCGCTGGTTTGCTCATCAAATTCAAACGCATTAAGCCATGACTGCCGTGCTGAAGCAAGCGAAGGCGGGGTCGCATACGGATGAAGCATGGAATTTGCTCAATTTGGCTTTTGGGCTCGCCCTCACCCTGCCCCTCTCCCCCAGGAGAGGGAAAAGCATTGGCACGCTTGCTTGATAGTGCTTACGATTTTTCTGCCAACGCAGTCCAGTGAACTTCGTGTCAAGAACGCGGACAATTTACTAAAAGACGGACGGCGATTCTCCCTCTCCCCGGGGGAGAGGGCGAGAGTTCATTAGAAAGTTCCGACCGGGCAATGATTGCCACCGATCACCGTTTGCGGGCGGCCGGCGCCCGCAGCGAGTTGGCCACGCGGCGGAAGTGGTAGCCGAGGATGGCGAGTTCGATGGCGTGCGGAAACTGACGCGGACGCCGGATGAGTGTGCCCAAAAACAGCCGCCAATATCCCACGCGTCCCCGGTGCCAAACGCCCAACACCCAGAGGGATTTCAGGAAGGCAATGCAATCCGCCCGCGACAGGTGCAGTCGCGGACCGGTCGGACGATGGCTCTTGAGGAACGTCCGGATGCGCTGGTAGTAGTTCCGCGGCTCGTAAAGCTTCTTCACCAGTTCGCGGTAGCCGGATTGCA
>DLMG01000124.1:19246-20217 GCA_002479245.1 Verrucomicrobia subdivision 3 bacterium UBA7542
TTTGAAGTTCAGCGCGGCGTCGGTGTTGTTGCCGGTGCTTTCGATTTCCAGCCGCCCCTCGCGTTTCAACCGCTGCCACAATCGCGTCTGCGGCAGCGCGTTCAGCAATCCCACCATCGCCGTCGCCACACCGGAGCGCTGGATGAATTCAAACTGCCGCTTGAAGATGTCGCTCTTGTCGCTGTCGAAACCCACGATGAATCCGCCCATGACTTCCAGCCCGGCGCGCTGCAACGTTTGCACCGAGGCCACCAGATCGCGGTTCCGGTTCTGGAGCTTGTGACACTCTTCCAGCGCCTCGACCGAGGGCGTTTCGATGCCGACGAAGACTTTCTTGAACCCGGCCTCGACCATCAGCGCGCACAATTCCGGGTCATCGGCGAGATTCATGGACGCCTCGGTGAAAAATCCCATGCGGGTTCGCGTGCGCCGCCGCCACTTGATCAGCGCATGCAGCAGTGTCTTGGTCCGTTGTTTGTTGCCAATGAAATTGTCGTCCACGATGAACACCATGTCCTTCCATCCGCGCCGGGCCAGCGCGTCCAGTTCGGCAATCAATTGCGCCGGCGTTTTCGTGCGGGGCACGCGTCCGTTCATCACGATGATGTCGCAAAATTCGCAATCGAACGGACAGCCGCGCGAGAACTGCACGGCCATCGTCACGTAATATCGGAATTTGATGAGGTCCCAGCGCGGCACCGGTGTTTGGGTGATTTCCGGCCGGTTCGTACAGCGATAAACGGGTTGCAACCGGCCGCTCCGCAGGTCGGCCACGACTTGTGGCATCACTTCCTCGGCCTCACCCAGAACGAAGTGCTGAATCTCCGGGAACGCTTCATGCCCGGTGGTGAACAACGGCCCGCCCGCAATGACGGTTTTCTCCAAGGCCGCGCACCGCGCCACGATTTCATGCACCGAATCCTTTTGCACGATCATGGCGCCCAGCAACACGTAATCCGCCCAACGCAGGT
>DLMG01000078.1 GCA_002479245.1 Verrucomicrobia subdivision 3 bacterium UBA7542
GTCGAAAAATGCAAGGCCGAATTGCGCGCTGAAAACGTGCCGTTCGACGACAAAATCGAAATCGGGGTGATGATCGAGATTCCATCCGCCGCGCTCATCGCTGACGCGCTCGCCACGCAATCAAAGTTTTTCAGCATCGGCAGCAACGACCTCATCCAATACACGTTGGCCGCCGACCGCACGAACGAAAAAGTTTCGCACCTTTACGAGCCAACGCACCCGGCCATCGTCCGGCTGATCAAGATGACCGTTGATGCCGCCCACCATCACGGCATCAAGGCCAACGTCTGCGGCGAAATCGCAGGCGACCCGGTGCTGGCGCCACTGTTGATCGGCCTCGGCGTGGACGAATTGAGCACCGCCCCGACGGTTGTCGCGCAGGTCAAATATATGATTCGCCGGCTCAAATTGACTGAAGCGCACGCACTGGCCGACTTTGCTCTCCAGTGTGAATCGCCGTCGGAAATTTACGCCCGCTGCCAGACATTCGCGCGCGAAGCCGCGCCCAGCCTTTTCGAAAATAAAACGTGAAAGTCATCATCCTCGCCGCCGGATACGCCACGCGCTTGTATCCGCTCACCCGCACCCAACCGAAACCGCTCCTACCCGTCGCGGGCAAGCCGATGATCGAACACGTGCTCGACAACCTCGCGCCCATCAGCGGCATCGAGCGCGTTTACGTCGTTACGAACGCCAAGTTCGCCGGCCATTTTCAAAAGTGGTCGGACCATTACCGCGCCACGAAATCCAAATTTGAATACACCGTCGTCAACGACGGCTCCACCGATGACATCAACAAACTCGGCGCCATCGGCGACATTCATTACGTCCTCAAAACGCAAAACGTGGAAGACGATCTCATCGTCGTGGCGGGGGACAATCTGTTCAGCGAGAAACTGGGTGGTTTCGGGAAATTCTGTCGCGAGAAAAACGCGCCGGTGCTTGCGCTTTACGACGTGGGCAATCTTGAGGAAATCAAAAAATACAATTCCATCTCCACCGACGCCGCCGGCCGCATCACTTTCTTCGAGGAAAAGCCGAAGAATCCAACCGGCACACTCACCGGCATCGCGCTTTATTTTTATCCGAAGAGCACGATTCCGCTCATCAAGCAATACATCGCCGAGGGCAACAATCCCGACCAGCCGGGCCGGCTGGTGCAATGGCTTTACCCGCGCACGGCAGTCTATACCTGGCGTGTGCCGGGACTGTGGTGCGACATCGGCTCAAAGGAAACCTTGGAAGAGGCGAACCAAATCTTCGCCAAGTTTTCGGGCAGGTAATTAAATTTTTGACCGGCGCAACTGAATTTTAGGGTAAAATGTTTGTTCCGCTTCCGATCCTGATCGTAGGCGCAGGAATTTTTTGCCTTGTTCTGTGGAAGATCACAAAAAATAAATCCTCAAACACTACTTTAGACAGCACGCGCATGGGAACAATGGTTTTGTCTCAAGCATACGACACGGCGTCTACTTATGGCCGTTCAATTGTAGAACTTTTTCTTCATGCATGCCGGAGGATATTGCGCGTTACACCTTAAAAGTCGCAGCGGCCACATATCGTTATTGGGAAAAATTTATAGCAACGTCCCGCTCGCCCATACTCCCGCCAAGGGACATTTCTAAAGAGTTTTGACATCAAAATGTGAAATGTTTTGTGTTCACTTCGTCCATCGTCGTCTATGGCCGCAACCAATTGCCAATGGTGGAAGATGCGGTGCCGCAGCCGGAAGACCCCTACGGCATCGCCAAATACGCGGTGGAATTCGATTTAAAGGAGGCGCATGAAATGTTCGGGCTGAATTATGTCATTTTCCGACCGCACAATGTTTACGGTGAAAATCAGAAACTCGGCGACCGCTACCGCAACGTCATCGGCATTTTCATGAACCAGATCATGCAGGGCCGGCCGATGACGATTTTCGGCGACGGCAAGCAGACGCGCGCGTTCAGTTACATTGACGACGTTGCTCCAGTCATTTGAGGGAATCCGAAGTCCGCAAAAATCTTCCGCCGTCATGGGCAGCTTTTGGAAAACAAGTTCAATTCGCGCGGACAAACAATGCCGTTCCAGCCGCGTCGCATTCGTAAAGAATTTTTTTTAGCATAAAGCCACGCTCTGACAATAAAGCCTCGAGTTCAGGAAAAGTTACACGACATTTGTGCCATTCAATCAATATTGCTTTAGTGCGTTGCAAAAAAAGCGGCTCATTCCGAAAGAAATCCATTTCTGAACCTTCAATGTCCATTTTAAGCAAGTCACATGGCATATTCCCAAAATGCGATTGCCAATTTTCTTCGAGGTTGACACACGGAACCTGGACGCGCGTCCAAGTGTTGCTTTTTTCCAGTTCTTTGTCCGATGGAGCCGCAGTAGAACAAACGTTAGAGGCATGCAGAAAAAAGTTGGCATGGCCGCTTTTGCTTTCAACTCCAACCAGACCGTGCAGCACGTGCACATCCCTTAGATTGTTCACCTTGACATGCCACCGGGCATCTTCGATTGCTTCGGCGTTGCCATCAACCATCAAGCCTTTTACTTGCCTGCTGTTCAGGCGATCGCATAACCAGCAGGTGAAGTAGCCCACATTGCAGCCAAGATCGGCAAAGGTGCTGATGTTTGAACGCAGGTCCGATAATGAATACAAATAGCTCACGTCAAACATCTCCACAGAAAGGCCAAGACTTTCCACCCTGCGGGCGCGATAACGAATGCCGCTGGCGGGAAGAACCTTTACCACCGGAAAACAATGAAGCCACCAGTTTGCCAATAAATGCAATCGCAAGAATTTAACAGTTTTGCGAAGCGTTTCGGAACCGGCCAGCCGCAATATTAATTTGCGCATAAATGAAAATTCTAAGCCGAAACACGAAACCCTCGCAAGCTTGAACCGAAGAATCACCAGATTAATTAGGATTGATGCTATTAAAAAGCCCCGGCCTCTGGACATTCGGCGATGGCGGCTGCAAAGCCTTGGTCTTGCCTCGGTTTTGTGTCAAGCGATTTGGAAACAACCCCGATGGCGGCCGGGGTTTTTAAGCTGTTGAATCGCGGCCCGGATGTTCTTATCTTCGTCCGAAATGAAAGTGGCAATTTTCTGCGGCGGGAAAGGAACGCGTTTCCGCGAGGTCAGCGACGTCATTCCAAAGCCGATGGCGCCGATCGGCAACCGCCCGATCCTCTGGCACATCATGAAAATTTACAGCGCCCACGGCTTCAATGATTTTGTCCTGCTGCTCGGCTACAAGGGCGATTACATCCGTGATTTTTTCCTCAACTTCGCCGCGCTGACGAACGACATCACGGTTGACCTTGGTAACAGCGGGCCTGACCACGTCAAGTTTCACAGCCAGTCCGCCGAACCGTGGCGCATCACCTGCGTGGATACCGGCGAGGACACGATGACGGGCGCACGGCTTTGGCGCGCACGGAAATATCTGGAGCCGGAAGGAATTTTTTGTGTGACTTATGGCGACGGCGTCGCAAACATTGACATTCCTGCGCTCATTCAATTTCACAAATCGCACGGCAAAATCGGGACGTTGACCGGCGCTCGCCCGCCGGGGCGATTTGGCGAATTGATGATCGAAGGCCAAAAAGTCGTCAAGTTCAACGAAAAACCGGCATTCAGCGGCGGTTATTTGAACAGCGGATTTTTTGTGTTCAATGCATCCATGTTTGGCCGCTACTTGAATGACCAGGAAAATCTGATTCTTGAACGCGAGCCGTTGCAGCGCATGGCCGTGGACGGCGAACTCATGATTTACAAGCACGACGGCTATTGGCATCACATGGACACGCCGTATGAATTTGAAGTCCTCAACAATGTCTGGAAGACGGGCAAAGCCCCGTGGAAAATCTGGAAATGAAATCATCCAAAAATAATTTTTGGCGCGACCGCCGTGTGTTCGTGACCGGCGCAACGGGCATGGTCGGTTATTGGCTCGTGAAAGATTTGATCGCGTCAGGCGCGCGCGTGATTGCGCTCGTGCGCGATCCCGATCCACAATCCGGTTTTTTTCGCTCCGGCGATTACCGGCAGACTTCGCTCGTGCAGGGAAACGTTGAGGACTTTTCGAGTCTCGAACGCGCACTGAATGAAAATGAAGCGGACACGGTTTTTCATCTGGCCGCTCAGCCGATCGTGAATGTCGCGCATCGTTATCCATTGCCGACCTTTGAAACGAATGTTAGCGGCACTTACAATTTGCTCGAAGCGTGCCGCATTCATTCCGATCTCGTGAAGCGCGTCGTCATCGCTTCGAGCGACAAAGCTTATGGGGCGCACGAACACCTGCCTTACACCGAAGAAATGCCGCTGCAAGGCAAGCATCCCTACGAAGTCTCGAAAAGTTGCGCCGACCTCATCACACAGGCGTATCATCATACGTACGGTTTGCCCACCGTGATTCTTCGTTGCGGAAATATCTATGGCGGCGGCGATTTGAACTGGAGCCGTATCGTGCCTTACACGATTCGTTGTTTTTTGAACAATCAACGACCAATCATCCGGAGCGACGGCCGATATGTGCGCGATTACATTTACGTCAAAGATGTGAGCCGCTGCTATATGAAAGCCGCGGAATGTCTCTCGGACAAAAAAGTGCAGGGACAGGCATTCAACTTCAGTCTCGAACGTCCCCTGACCGTGCTCGAACTCGTCAAAGTGATTCAGCAATTGATGAACTGCAAACATCTCGAACCTGACGTGCAAAACACCGCCACCGGCGAAATCCGAGAGCAATATCTCAACACGACAAAGGCGCATCGCGTTTTGAACTGGAAACCGCAATACACGTTGGAAGAGGGTTTGAATGAAACGATTGCGTGGTATCGCGAATATCTGGCGACTCAATTTTAATGCAAATCATTTGCCAAAACCAACTCACAGACTGAATACTTTTTACTTTTATGCCGTTAAAAACCTGGGCTCACTGTCGAATTTGTGGAAATCCAAATTTTAAAGAGATTATTGATCTCGGAAATCAGCCGCTTAGCGGAGTGTTTCCGCGTCCTGACGCGCCGGATCCGTCAATTTCTCCGCTGAAATTGGTTCGATGCGATATTCAGGCCAAACCGGGAGCATGTGGACTGGTTCAGCTTCTGCACACCGCCGAGTTGAACGAAATGTATGGCACCACTTACGGATACTATTCCTCAATCAGTCCCACGATGGTTTCGCATCTGGAATCCAAAGTGCGCGCGCTCGTTGATCTCGCCAGACCGAAATCGGGCGACGTGGTGTTGGACATCGGCTGCAACGACGGCACGCTTTTGAATGCTTATGGATCGAAGGCCGGGCTCACGCGCATCGGCATGGATCCATCCAGCAAAAAGTTTGCGAGCCATTTCCAGCCAGACATCAAAGTGGTTTACGACTTCTTCTCTGAAAAAGGCGCGCGGTCTCTCATCGGAAATAAAGCCTGCAAAATCATCACCTCAATCGCCATGTTCTACGATTTGGACGAACCGATGAAATTCATGCGCGATATTAGGGCGCTGCTTTCCAAAGATGGGGTCTGGACATTGGAACTGTCCTATTTGCCGTTGTTGCTCAAACAACTCACTTACGATCAAATCTGTCACGAGCATGTCACTTATCTTGGTCTTCGGCAGATGGATTGGATGATGAAAAAAACGGGGCTTAAAATTCTGGACGTTTCGTTCAACGACATGAACGGCGGAAGTTTCTATATCATTGCCGGTCGCGAGGACGGGCCGTATCAGCCGCAAATGGAAAAAACAAAAAAACTGCTCGACGACGAGGCTTTACTGGATACCGATGAGCCTTTTACCCGGCTTCGCAATCGCATTCTCACCCATCGGGACGACGTGCGCGGGTTTTTTTCAATGATGAACGCGGCGGGCAAAAAGGTCTATGGCTACGGTGCTTCGACCAAAGGGAATATAGTTTTGAATTACTGCGGTCTCGGCGCGGGCGACCTGGTTGCCATTGGAGATCGAAATCCTGAAAAGGACGGCTTGGTCACTCCGGGAACGCGCATTCCAATCATCGCCCAAGAAAAACTACGGAAACTGAACTCCGAGTACCTCTTTGTGTTGATCTGGCATTTCCGCAAAGAAGTGATTCTGGATGAAATCGCGCTTCTGAAGAACGGCTGCAAAATGGTTTTCGACTTGCCGCGATTGCATATTGTGGACGCATCCAACTACGAACGTTATCTCGAGCGTTCGTTTGAAGACCTGGCCTATTCCTTGTGAATCAACAGCCGCAACTGTTCAAATGGTCTTCGCGGCGCGTGCTGGTTACGGGAGCAGATGGTTTCGTGGGACATTGGCTGGCCAACGCTTTGGCGGCGCGCGACGCGCAGACCTTCGCGCTGATCGGACCCGATTCCTCAAGCAACGAAAAATTCCGGCGGCGTAAAACCGGCATCAAGGTTGTGCAAGGAAACATCACTGACGTGAATTTTATTTCCAGACTTATTGCCGATTCGGCAATTGAGATCGTTTATCATCTGGCCGCGATTAACACGAACACAGGATCGGATTTGTCGCCCTATGAAATTTTTGAAACGAACATCCGGGGCGTCTACACCATTCTCGAAGCGTGCCGAACTGCACCGAAACCCGCGCGAGCCGTAGTTGCTTCCAGCAAAGAAGTTGAAGATTGTTTTTTATCCGGCGTGAACCGGCCGCAGCATCCATACATGACGTCCAAGGCCGCTGCCGAATTAGTGACACGAGCTTACGGCGACACGTTCGGCCTTCTCGTGGCGCTCGTGCGCTCCGACAACATCTATGGCGGCGGTGATTTTAATTGGTCCCGGCTGGTGCCCGGCACGATTCGCGCAATCCTTCACGAGGAGACGCCCGTGATTCGCAGCAACGGTCTGTTTCAACGGGATTACGTTTACATCGAGGATGCGGTGGCGGCATACATGGCCATCGGCGCGCGTCTGGATAATCCAGCAGTGAAGGGGCAATTATTCCGCGTGGCCACCGGATTGGGAACAAGTGTTTTGGATATGGTAAAACAGATTGCCCGCGCAGCCGGATTGCCTGACATTGAGCCGCGGGTCTTAAACGAAAAATCGGAAGAACGGGTTGATACCTTCTATGCGCCGGAGTTTGAACAAACTGCGCTCGGATGGAAAAGCCAGTATTCTCTGGCAGAAGGCTTATCCCACACCTGCCAATGGTATCGCGCTTTTTTCAAGGGAGAATCCAAGACCCAAATGAAATGATTATGAGCCGATTCAGCTATGATGTGGCGGTGGCTTACCGGATTTATCCCAAAATGTCCGTCGACCGCCCTCCAATTTTCGCCGAAGATAAATTTAAGCTGGCTGAACTGTGTCTGAAGTCCTTCAAAGACTCGCTGGGCGGGTTGCGGGTAAAGTTATGGGCGCTGCTTAACGACTGCCCGCCTGCTTACGAGTCAATATTCACGAAGTTGTGGGCTCCGGAGGATTTGGTTCTTTTGCGCTATCCGGGTGTCGGAGCTGGCATCACACTCCAAGAACAGACCCGCATCCTCACGGAACAGACGGATGCAGAAATTGTTCATTTTGCCGAAGACGATTACTTCTATCTGCCGGGCCAATTCCATCTGGCGGTTGATTTTCTGAAGCAAAATCCCGCTGCCGATTTTGCGACCCCCTACGATCATCCAGATCAGCATACAACCGATTTGCACAATCTTTTCCATGAAACAAGGGCATTTGGCGGCAAAACCTGGAGTTCCTGCATCAGCACCACGCATACTTTTCTGGCCAAGCGCGCCGTGTTGATTGAAAGCCGGAAACTTTTCCTGAAACTTTTTCAAGATTTTGAGGGGCGAACCAGCCCCGATTTGGCGATGTGGATGGCGCTGACCAAGAAAAGGGTTTTCAATCCCGTCAAATTCTTCCGCTGGTCGCTTTCACACCGCTATTGGGCGGGCAGCATCTTCCTCGCGTGGTATCATTGCTGGCCGCAGATTTTGTTTGGCCGCCGGTTCACCCTATGGGCGCCACAGCCAGCCATCGCCACACACATGGTCGCCAAGTTACAAGCGCCGGGCATTGACTGGCAGAAGGAATTCCAAGCGCGCATGGCTGCCGCTGGCAAAATTTGAAATTCTCCTTTATCAGACATCCACTCGCGGCCGGCCGAATTGAAACAGACGTTTAATTTCAAACCAGCGGTTCAGTTTCAACCGGAAAAACCGCAGCATCCAGAAATCAGAATGTTTTCTGAATGTTGCAACCATTTTTCGTTGCTGGGCGATATGGCCGCGCAACCGCCAGCAATCACGCAGCACGTCCAGAAAGGTGGTTTTGACGAACGACCAACGCCGCAACAGCAAACTGCCGACGAGCGATTCCAAAAACAACAACGCGATGAGCGGAATGATTGGCAACAGCAAAATGTGCTGCCCGTTTTTGAGCAAGGTCAGGATGCAGTTTCGATTGGTGAGAAACCGCTTTTTGTCCGTCGTGCGAAATTCCACCGTTGCAATGCCGCCGGCCGGGTTGACCCCGGCCGCGCCGCGGTGGTGCAGCCGCGCAGGAACAACGCCCGCCGCCTTGTAACCTGCGATCCACAACCGCCAGGAGAGGTCCGCATCGTCCGAGTAAATGAAAAAATTCGCGTCGAACATGCCCACCTGGTTGAAGACATCCGCGCGGACCAGATACGAGCAGCCGCCGGGAATGAAAATTTCGCGCGAAGCGGTCACGGGCGACGACGGGCTGGGAAGTCCGAAGAGGTCAAAGCCGAAAAATCCAAAGTCCTGATATGAATTATCTGGATAGTTCACTACATAGGGCGTGGAGGCGACGGCACCAAGTTCTTCGGTGCCCGCAATCAACCGCTCCATGCAATCCGCTTCCATCCAGGTATCGTTGTTCAGGAAAAACAAGTAGCGTCCGTTCGCCGCGCGCGCACCGGAATTGTTGCCTTCGCAGAAGCCGAGGTTCGCCGAATTCCGCACGATGCGGGCACAGGGAAAATCTGCCAACAACCGCCGCGCCACCGCCACGGAATCGTCGTTGGAATTGTTGTCCACCATGATGGTTTCAATCTGGCCGAGAATGGTCTGAGTCTTGATGGTTTCAAAACATTTCGGCAACCAGCCCGCGCCGTTGCAATTCAGCACGACGAGGCTGACCAGCGGCTGGCCATCCATGTGGCCGAAGCGTTCGATGTGGCTTTCCATTTATTTCAAAGTCTGTTTCGGCTTCAGCTTGGCGACCAAATTCCGGTCACTGCGCCAGGTTTTGTAAGTCCACACCCCCCAGGCATCGCCCAGCACGCTGCCGAGACTGGCCGGCAAATGCCAGAGCCAGCGCGCATCGCCATCACGAATCAAGCCACGCAACGAGTGCCACAGCGGGCCGGCGAATGTGACGCAATAGACGCCCGCCAGCCAGAGCGGCACGGGCGGTTTTTCCTTCATCCAATTTGTTTTTGCCGCTTCCTGCACGCGAAGAAAATGAACCGTGGCGCGGCGGCGTTTTTGCACGAAGCCCCAGAGCGTCTGGACGTAATAATGATGAACGCCGCGTCCGCGGATGCGCAGCCATTCGCGTTTGCCCTCACGCATGAGATGCAACGCCGCGTGCGTATCCTGAAAATATCCGCTGGTTTTTACGGACTCCAAATCCGCGCGGCGAAACACAAATCCGTTGGCCCCGAGCGGATACGAAAGCGAATTACCAGGCAGGATCCAGCGTTCCACCTCACCATCGCGCGCGACAAGTTTCGGATTCGTGCTCATTAGCCAGGCAATCGGATCGCTGATGTGCAGCCGGTGCGTGAGGTAGGCGCAGAACGAACTCATTTTCGGCGATGGCAAATAATAACTTTCCACGCCCAGCGCCTGCGGATTTACGGCGAGCGCTTTTACTGCGAGTTCGATGTAATCGGCGTGGGTGATTTCGTTGTCCGCATCCACAAACACGATGAATTCGCCGGTGGCGTGCTGAAGCGCAAGGCGTTTGCCTTCCTCCATGTTTTTGCCGTCGTCGTCGAGGACGATGGCGCCATATTTTTTTGCGATTTCGCGCGTGCGGTCGGTCGAATGCGCGTCGGCCAGCAGAATTTCATAGCGGTCGCGGGGATACGTCTGGCGCGCGATGGATGACAAAACGTTGTCCAGCAATGCCTCGACGTTCAGCGTCGGCAGGATGAAGCTGGTGCGAGGCAAATTTTCCGAACCGGACTGCATGGTGTGAGTGTGGCCGAAGGCGGCAACAAAATCAAATCAGCTTTGCGCGACTGGTTTGTGCCGGCGCAGGATGACAAACCAGACGATAAAGAGGATTGCGAAAGCAGTTCCAGCGGCGGCAAACATGGTTTGCAGCAACGCCGCTGGAGTTTTCCCAAGAACGAGCAGCGCGAGCCAGTAGGCAAGCCCGAGTCCGCCATAAAGCAATGAGATTTTTTGCCAGCGGCCGGCCAGCGCCCAGTAGGCGAGTGATTGCAGCAGTCCGACGAAGACCCTTGTCACCGCAAATGGGCTGACCATCCCGGCGGCTTGCGGTGTATATTTATCGAGAATTTTCAGGAAGAACGCTCGCAGCACAAAAAGGCAGATTGCACCCAAAACCAGGGCGAGGCCGGAAAGCCCGAATAATTTGAGTTGCTCCCCACGACGCCGCCCGTGCGCCGGGCGGAGCGCGAGGTGAACAATACCATCAGCAGCGGCGCAATGGTCATGGGCAGCGCGCGCGCCAAAATTCCGGCGGCGGCATAGGCATCGAGTTCTTCTTTGGTGAAAAATTTGTTTACCACCAGGTAGTCGCCTTGAAAAAAAAAGTTGCCGGCCACAAACGCCGCGCTGACGATGAAGTATTGGGCGAACTCGCGGTTCCACGGCGGGACCGGCTCGCCGTGCAGCGACAAATCCTTTCGCCAGAAAAGCAGGACGAGATTGGCCAGCAGCGCGAAGGCCGAGGCGAGCACGGCGGTTTCCGCCGACGGCCATTTGAAGGTGATGAGCCAGCCGAAAGAAACGCGCAGCAGCATGGCCAGAAATCCGATGAGCGCGAGCCGTTTGAACCACGCAAGACCCAGGCACAACGCCGTGGCCAGCGAAGCCCACAGGCCCAGGAGCGCGCAGCCGAGCGTCACCAGCATCAGGCTTTCGTTATAGTGGAAAAAATCGCTCAACGGCTTGGTGACAATCATCGCCAGCACCGAACCGGTAATGGTGAACCGGAACAGAAATTTCCGGCAGCCCAGGAGCAAGCCCTGCAGCCGTGCGCTGTCGCCGCTGGCGTTGAAATGCGCGATGTAATGCGTGACGGCAAAGGTGGCCACCGCTGGCAGCAAACCCAGCAGCGTCATCAAACCGCCCAACGCGCTGTTCGCGTTGCCGTATTGCCCGGCCCGCCCAAGTGCCGGCCCAGCACGCCTTGAAAGGCCAGATTGCCCAGCCCGGTGACAAAACTGATGGCGGAGAAAATGATGCCGCTCTGCAATAGATTTCCGGCGCGTGAATCGCTTTTCATACGAGCGGTTGCAATGCCTTTTCGTGGGCGCGCACCCATTCAAAAATGTCCGTAACGATTTGGGTCACGTCGCGTTTGGGCCGCCAGTTGGTTCGCGCAAACAATTTGGAACAGTCGGCAATGAAAATGCGCAGGTCGGCCTGCCGGGTTTCTGGTTCGGCGCCAACCGGCACTTCGCGTCCGACAATTTTCCGGCACGCGGCGGTAAGTTCTTTCAGCGAAACGGAAATTTCCAGCCCGCCGCCAACGTTGCCAAGCCAGCCGTCCCAAGGGTCAAAGTCGGAAATTTGTTCCCCGACCAGTTCGCAAAGGTCGGCCACGTGCAGCACGTCCCGGACCTGTTTTCCCTTCCCGCCGTAGCCGATGTACTTGAGCGGTTTGCCGAAAAAATGCCGCAGCACCCAAAGCGCCACCACGCCCTGGTCCACCTTCCCCATCTGCCACGGCCCGGCGATGACGCTGCAACGATTGATGGCGGCGCGCAGGCCGAAGCCGCCGCGGTATTCTTCAATCAAGCCTTCGCCGGCGAATTTAGTCAGGCCGTAGAGCGAGCGCGGACCGGTCATCGGACAATCCTCGCTGACGCCGCGCGCGGAGACCGGCGCGTCGGGCACGTCCGTCCACGCGAAGCGCGCCGGTTGTTCGAGCCACGGATGTTGTTCCAAAATCCGGATGGGATAGACGCGGCTCGTGGAGAAAAACAGGAATTTGCTTTTCCACAGACGGGCCTGCTCGAGGCAGCGGTAAGCGCCCATGAAATTGGTCTCCATTAAATAATCCGGCGATTCGCCATAACCCGCCAGCACCGACGGTTCGGCGGAACATTCGAGGATGAATTCAAACGGACCTGCCGGGAACTCGCGCGCGAAACGGATGTCGCCCTTCACGAATTCCACGCCGGCCTCCTGAAGCCGGGGAACGTTCAACTCCGAGCCGCGCCGGTACAAATTGTCCATGCAGACCATCCGCGTGCGGGGATGGTGGGCCTTGAGATGAAGGGCGAGGCTGCTGCCGACAAAGCCCGCACCACCGGTGATCAAAATGCTTTCTGGAAAGGAAGCCTTCATTCAATCGGCGCGGCAGGTGTCGTGGATTTCCTCCAGAATTTCCTTCAGACCATAGCGGAAATTCCAGGCCGTGTAATGTGACTGGAATTTTCTCACGTCGCTGATCCACCAAATATGGTCGCCGATGCGGTTGTTTTCCTCGTAAGTCCATTTCAGTTTGCGCCCGCTGATTTGTTCACACAGGTCAATCGCTTCGAGCATGGAACAATTTGAATGGCGGCTGCCGCCGATGTTGTAAACCTCGCCCGAGTGCGGTTTCTGGAAAAACTGCCAGAACGCCTCGACGAGGTCGTGGCTGTGGATGTTGTCGCGCACCTGTTTGCCTTTGTAGCCGAACACGCGATAAGGCGTGCCGGTCACGGTGCAGCGCATCAGGTAAGCAAGGAAACCGTGTAATTCCGTGCCGGCATGGGCCGGTCCAGTCAGACATCCGCCACGGAAACACGCGGTCTTCATTCCAAAATAACGCCCGTATTCCTGCACCAGCACGTCCGCCGCGACTTTCGACGCGCCGAACAACGAGTGTTTGGTCTGGTCAATGCTCATCGTTTCCGGGATGCCGGGTTCGTAGGCGTGACCGGATTTGATTTCCCAGCGTTTTTCCAGTTCCACCAGCGGCAGCCGGTTGGGCGTGTCGCCATAGACCTTGTTGGTGGAGGTGAAGATAAAAACGGCCTCCGGGCAAAATTGTCGCGTCGCCTCCAGCAAATTGAGCGTCGCGGTGGCGTTGACGCTGAAGTCCGCGTGTGGATCGCGCGCCGCCCAATCGTGTGAGGGTTGCGCTGCCGTGTGGATGATCAGGGTAATGTCCTCGCCGAGTTGGCGGAGCAGATTTTCGACAGCCTGACGGTCGCGGATGTCAAAGTCGTGATGTTGATAGTTCGGGATGGACTCGATGAGTTTCCGGCGGTTGGCCAGCGTGGACGCGCCGTCACCGAAAAACCAGCGTCGCAGGTCATTGTCAATGCCGACCACCCTGAAGCCCTCCCGGGCAAATCGCTTGACGCTTTCTGAACCGATCAAGCCGGCAGCGCCGGTTATAATAACAGTGTTCATAAGACAGGCCGCCGCGCGTCGATACCGGGGAAAATCATTTGCCCCATTCGACCGTTTCGCGCGGGACAAAACCAGCTTCCACATCCGGGGCGATACGAGCAGGCGGGTGTGGTTGGGGAACTCAACGCAAATGTCTCCCGGTACCAGGCGCGCAGCAGTTTGGATAAAACCATAGCTAACACCGCCATTAGCTTGCGGCGGTGATTTACCGGATGACGAGCAATGGCACGCAGGGCGCCCAGAATTTTCGTGACGGGATTCATGAGAACGGCTTCAGAAGCTTGCAGCAACCGGCAAGTGCAGGCAAAGGTAATTTTCGATGTTTGGCAGCATGGTGGCGTCCCTATCATGACATTGCCTCCTGCGCCTGCCAGGCTCCTCTAAAAGTGCTGGCGGGTCCCGCCTGCCCGCACTAGACTCCGCGCTCGATCATGGAAAAAGTTTTTGTGACAGGCGCTGCCGGTTTCATTGGCAGCAACCTTGTTGACCGCCTGCTGGCCGGCGGTAAACACATCGTCGGTTGGGATAATTTCTCGACCGGCCAGCGTGAATTTCTGGAATCGGCGTCAACCAATCCCAAATTCAAACTCATCGAAGGTGATTGTCTGGATTTGTCCGCGTTGATCCGCGCGATGGCGGGATGTGATTTCGTTTTTCATCTGGCCGCGAATGCAGACGTCCGGTTCGGCCTGGACCACCCGCACAAGGATTTTCAGCAAAATGCCGTTGCCACCTTCAACGTGCTTGAGGCCATGCGCGCCAACGGCATCAAAGGCATTGCGTTCAGTTCCACCGGCAGCGTCTATGGCGAGGCGGAAATTTTCCCCACGCCCGAAAACCATCCGTTTCCGGTCCAAACCTCCCTGTACGCGGCCTCGAAGCTCGCCTGTGAAGGATTTATTCACGCTTACTGCGAAGGCTACGGATTTGAAGGTTACATTTTCCGGTTTGTCTCCATTCTCGGCGAACGCTACACCCACGGCCACGTTTTGGATTTTTACAAACAACTGGTCGCCCACCCCGGCCAATTGAAAGTTTTGGGCGATGGCGCACAACGCAAATCCTATCTTTACGTGGGAGACTGTCTCAACGCCATGTTGCACGTGGTGGATCGCGCCACCGCCAGACAAGCCAGGCACCACGTGGAAATTTACAACCTCGGCGCCGATGAATACGTGCAGGTCAACGATTCCATCCATTTCATCTGCGGCGCGCTGAAGTTGAAACCGCGCCTCGAATACAGCGGCGGCAACAAGGGCTGGATCGGCGACAACCCGTTCATTTTTCTCGACACCAAAAAAATCCGCGCCACCGGCTGGAAAACCACGCTTACCATCGAACAGTCCATCATCCGTACGCTCCAATGGCTCCAGCAAAACCAGTGGGTGCTCCAACGCCGATGAACATCACCGTCCTCGGCCTCTGGCATCTCGGCTGCGTCACTTCCGCGTGCTGTGCGCGGCATTTCCAAGTCGTCGGACTCGACTTCGACGAGGCGAATATCGCCAAACTAAATTCCGGCCAGGCCCCGCTTTTCGAGCCGGGGCTGAATGAACTCATCACGGCCGGTCTCGCCGCAAAGAAACTTTCGTTCACCACCGATCCCAAAATCGCGTGCGCCAAGGCCGACGTGCTCTGGCTTTGCTACGACACGCCGGTTAATGAAAGCGACGAGTCGGATGTGGACTTCGTTCTCGCCCACCTCCGCCGCGCGCTGCCGCATCTGCCCCAAGGCGCGCTGGTGTTGATTTCCGCCCAACTGCCCGTCGGCACTTGCCGCGCCCTGGAAGCCGAATTTCCGCAGTTTCATTTCGCCTGCTCGCCCGAAAATCTGCGGTTGGGCCGGGCGATTCACGCCTTTGAGAAGGCGGAACGCGTCGTCGTCGGTATTCGCAATGACGCGAAAAAAGCGCTGCTCGAAAAACTGTTTACCCCGTTCACCCCGCAGATTTTATTCATGCGCACCGAGTCGGCTGAGATGGTGAAGCACGCTCTGAATTCGTTTCTCGCGCTTTCCATCACGTTCATCAACGAGATTGCGCGGTTGGGCGAACACGTCGGCGCGGACGCCAAGGAGGTTTCCGCCGGCTTGAAAAGTGAACCGCGCATCGGGCCAAAGGCTTATCTCGGTCCCGGTGGTCCGTTTGCCGGCGGCACGCTCGCACGCGACGTGGTTGCGCTGACCAAGCTGGCGGCCGCGAATAACGAGAAAATTTCCGTCATCCCGGCCATCAAGCAGAGCAACGATCTACATCGCGGTTGGGCGTTGCGGCGGTTGCAATCGCGGCTCGGCGATTTGCGCGGCAGGCAAATCGCCGTGCTCGGTCTGACTTACACCACCAATACCGACACCCTCCGCCGCAGCGCGGCGGTGGAATTGTGCCGGAATCTTTTGGCGGAGGGTGCGGATGTTCACGCCTTTGATCCGGCGGTGAAACAGTTGCCCGCTGAACTTGCCCGGGTGCGGCTCGCTTCCGAAATCACCGGGGCGCTGGACGGCGCGGACGCCGCTGTGGTTTGCACCGAATGGCCTGAATTTCGCGGGGCGGATTGGGCGAAAATTGCCCCGGCCATGCGCCACCGCATTTTTGTGGACGCCAACCGTTTTTTGGAAAAGGAATTGAAAAACGTCGCTGATGTCGAACATCTTTCCGTTGGTCGCGTTTGAATATGAAACTTAAGAGCATCAATGCGCTCATCACCGGCGGCAGCCAGGGACTCGGCAAAGCCATCGTCGGGCATTTCCTGGCCGAAGGCGCGAACGCCGTCATCTGTGCGCGCGGGGAAAGGGAGTTGCTCGCCACGCACAACGAACTGGCAAAACAATTTCCTTCGCAAAAAGTTTTCGCAAAAGTTTGCGATGTTTCCAGCGAAACCCAGGTGAACGAACTCGTCGCGTTCGCGTTGCGTGAACTTGGCCCGCTTCACGCGCTGGTATTGAACGCTGGTATTTACGGCCCGATGGGCGCGACGGAATCCGTTTCACTCGAAGAATGGCGTCGCGCGATGGACATCAATCTTTACGGCGTGTTGCTCCCGTGCCGCGCGGTCATTCCGCATTTCAAAAAAGCCGGGCGCGGCAAAATTGTCGTCCTTTCCGGCGGCGGGGCGACGAATCCGTTGCCCAACATCAGCGCGTATGCCGCGTCAAAAGCCGCCGTCGTCCGGCTGGTGGAGACCCTGGCGGAAGAACTGAAAAATTTCCACGTGGACGTGAACGCCATCGCGCCGGGCGCTTTGGCTACACGACTGGTGGATGAAGTTCTGGCGGCCGGGCCGGAAAAAGTCGGCGCCGCGTTCTACGAGAAGAACAAGCAATGGAAAGATAAAGGCGCCACGCCGCTTGAACTAGGCGCGAACCTCGCAGTCTATCTCGCCAGTGCGCAAAGCGATGGTATTACTGGCAAGCTCATCAGCGCCCAGTGGGATCCGTGGGAAAAACTCCACGAATTCAAAGTGGATCTGAAGGGCGACATCTACACGCTGCGCCGTATCGTGCCGAAAGATCGCGGCAAAACCTGGGGCGATAAGTGATAAAAAATTGGAGTAATGGAGAGATGGAGAGGTGGAGTAATGGGGAAAGCCCAGCATTCCAACACTCCAATACTCCGTGCATGCAACAGCAATGAACTACGCCATCATCGGATGCGGATTGATTGGAAAAAAACGGCTGGCCGGGTTGCCCGCCGGTTCCAAACTCGCTGTGGCCTGTGACACGAATTTGTCGCGCGCCGAAGAACTCGTAAAACTTGCGCAAACCGGCCGCGCCGTCGCTGATTTCAAACAAGCCGTCGCCGATCCGCGGGTGGATGCCGTGATCGTGGCGACCATCAATTCCGCGCTGGCCGGGGTTGCCGCCGCCGCCATCCGCGCGGGCAAACACGTCATCGTTGAAAAACCAGCGGGCATTTCCGTGAAGCAGATTGACGAATTGATTTCACTCGCGGAGAAGCATGGAGTTTGCGTCCGCGTCGGTTTTAATCATCGCTACCACCCGGCGTTCGTCAAGGCGCGGGAAATTTTCGGGTCCGGCGTGATGGGAGAATTGATGTTTATTCGCGCGCGTTACGGCCACGGCGGGCGTGTGGGTTACGACAAAGAATGGCGCGCCAACCCGAAGCTTTCCGGCGGCGGCGAATTGATTGATCAAGGAATCCATTTGATTGATCTGGCCGGTTGGTTTCTCGGCGGGTTCAAAAAAATTGACGGCCATGCGGCGACATTTTTCTGGAACATGCCGGTGGACGACAACGCATTTTTGGATTTGCGAACAACAAGCGGTCAAACTGCGTGGTTGCATGTGAGCTGCACGGAATGGAAAAATCTTTTTTCGTTCGAAATCTACGGGCGCAACACCAAGCTGCACATCGAAGGTTTGGGCGGCAGCTACGGGGTCGAGAAACTTTATCACTACCAGATGAAGCCGGAAATGGGGCTGCCAGACACGAAGCTGTATGAATTTCCCGGCCCGGATGAATCGTGGCGAAAGGAAATGATTGAGTTTGAAAAAGATGTTGAACTGAAACGCCTGCCCGATGCCGGCCTGCGCGAAGCGAAAGCGGCGCTGGCAGTGGTCGAGAAAATTTACGCGAAGAACAAAAGCCGCTGATAAACGCTGACTTTCGGGTAACGTAAAGTCTTGCCAAATATAAAAAGTTAAAAATCACCCTTTTAACACGACCTCAAGGCTATCTTTAAATTGGTTTTCATCTTGATTGTTGTAGAAAGGCACGCCGATAAGGCGATACTTTGAGTCGCCATCAATCTTCAAAACCTTATCTGCAAATTCCTCCCAGATTTCTTTCAAGAAGTCTTTCTTCCACTTGTCATGTTCCTCGAGGTATTTGCCCTTCGGTTCGATAAATACCTGATACGTGAGAAGCTTGCCTGATTTCTCCCGCAGAAATAACACGAAGTCAGGCTCGAAGGACTGCCCATCCGAAAAGTTATAAATCTTGAAATGTCCTTCGTTACGCACGAGGTAAATGGCCTCGAACTTTCCCTCCAACTGAAGTATCTGTCTGTCGAACATTCGCACGAACAGCTTTTCTTCGCTCGTTCCATGCAGTGCGCTAAACACATACCAAGCCTTTCCAGTAATTAACGCCTCGAATTGAGGATCCTCCGACGCGAGCGGATTGCGTTTATCGAACTTCAATATCTTGCGTCCCACAACAGGCACCTAGGAAGGCCCCACAGAGGAACGCTTTCGGTGCGCCCCGGTTGGGGCGCACTTCAATCGCTGTCCTCTGGTCGAAATTCCTAGGTTTCGTTGTGGACAGCAGCCGAAGCCGCGAATTGTTTTGGTTA
>DLMG01000253.1:0-1605 GCA_002479245.1 Verrucomicrobia subdivision 3 bacterium UBA7542
CCGACGGCATCGTTCCGGTTTAGAGTATCCCCACACCCTTCCCCACATGGGGGTCTAATTCGGAATCGTCCTTTGCTCGCAACGGTTTCTTTGCTGTTTTGCCTTTATGCTCCATCCCCAACTTCGGTCGGTTTTGCCGCTCACACGGCTGACGGGCTGCGGGCGGCCAAGAAGCCGTGCTCGCCCAAAACCTCCCTCATCGCTCACGCGATAAACGGGTACACCCACGGACGGGTACAACCATGACCGGGAAGAGCTCCTGCGCGGTACTGCAAAAGCAGCGCCCGGGCCAACGCCATGGCTGTGAACGATCAACCCGCCGGGTGGACGCCCGCGATGGCGCGGAACACTTCACGCGAGGCGCGTGCGCTTCCCCATTTTCAATGAGGTGCGCGCTTGAATCCAACATCGTCTAGCTCGCGGTGGCGCTGACCCGTTTGGCCGTGATGACCTCATTCACGCGAGTCGTCATCAACGCCGCCACCAGCAGCGAAGCGCCGCCCAGCATCACCACCTTCACCGGGTCGTTGCCAAAGAGGTGCTTTACCACCGGCTCCAGGCCGATCGGCGCGACGGCCAACATGCCCATGGCGTGAGTTGATGACCACCAGCGCGCCGCGCGCCACGCCAGGCAGCGCGCCGAAGCCGCCGCCGCGGAGCGTGCCAACGGATTTTGCCGTCGGGGAAAAAACACCTTGGCGCTGATGCACTGTGGGCTGGAACTTTCGGCCGGAAATCAGCGCGAGCACGAACGGCTGGTTTTCCGCCAGCGCGGCGGCGAGTTGCTCGTAGCAGCGCGTCATAAAGTTTTGCTCACCGGCAAATTAAGACGATTCCGCGCGAAGGGTGACGAAGCATGAATCTGTTTGGAATGCGCCGTGGGGAGGGCGGATGGCACAAACATGCGGGAATAAAACCTTGAACCGCTTCGTTCACGGTGTTATTGCAAGCTGGAATTTCACAATCACAATCCCGACATGCAAAAACCGCGCCTGAATTTCTGGCAAATCTGAAACATGAGCTTCGGCTTTCTCGGCATCCAGTTTGGCTGGGGGTTGCAGATGGCCAACATGAGCGCCATTTACAGCTACCTCGGGGCGAACGCCGATGCCCTGGCCATTTTGTGGCTGGCCGCGCCCGTAACCGGCGTGATCATCCAACCCTTGGTCGGGCACTACAGCGACCGCATCTGGACGCGGCTGGGCCGGCGGCGTCCGTTTATTCTGGGCGGCGCGATTCTCGCGTCGCTGGCCCTGGTCTTGATGCCTAATTGCCCGGCGGTTTGGATGGCGGCGGGATTGCTCTGGGTGCTGGACGGCACCATCAATGCCAGCATGCAGCCTTTCCGGGCCTTGGTGGCGGACAATCTTCCCGAAGAACAGAACGCCCAAGGTTTCGCCATTCAATCCCTGTTCATTGGTTTGGGCGGAACCGTCGCTTCGGCCTTGCCTTGGATGATGACCAACTGGTTTGGCGTCACCTCCGAGGGCGCGGGGCAGGGACATATACCCAATTCCGTCCGGCTCTCGTTTTACATCGGCGCCGCGGCGTTCATGGGCGCGGTGCTCTGGACGGTTTTTAGCGCCAAGGAATACCCGCCCTCCG
>DLMG01000253.1:1684-22270 GCA_002479245.1 Verrucomicrobia subdivision 3 bacterium UBA7542
CCGCCCTCCGCGCGCGGAAGTTTGATTGGACGCTCGGTTTGGGCGACATCTTCGCGCTGGTTTTTCACCTGCCCCGGCGGATGTGGGAACTGGGACTGGTTCAGTTCTTCACCTGGATCGGGATGTTCGCGCTGTGGGTCTATTTTGCCCCGGCCGTTGCAAAAAACATATTTCATGCGGCACCCGGCTCGGTGGAAATGGAAGCCTCCGGTTCCTGGTCGGGCTTCTGTTTTGCGGCGTATAATGCCGTGTGCTTCATTTTTTCATTCGTGCTGCTGTGGGGCACGAAATACACCGGCCCCAAGCTGATGCACATTCTCTGTCTGGCGGTGGGCGCGCTGGGGCTGGCGTCCGTTCCTTTGGCTCCAGACAAATATTACCTGTTGATCTCCATGACTGCGGTCGGCATCGCGTGGGCGAGCATTCTCTCCATGCCTTACGCCATGCTCGCACCCTCGCTGCCGAAGGAAAAAGTCGGGGTCATGATGGGAATGTTCAATCTGTTCATCGTGCTGCCGCAGATTGCCGCCTCCAGCCTGTTGGGATGGATCCTGAAAAGTTATCTGCACAGCGAACCCATGAATGCACTCGTCCTGGGCGGCGCGAGCATGGGACTGGCTGCCCTGCTGACGCTGTTGGTGGTGACCTTCAAGAAAACCGGCGTGGAATCTACTGCGCGCGGCATGGCCGGCACGCATTGAACCGGCACTGGATTCACAACACCACGGGTGCGGAGCAACGACAATGTTCGATTTTACACAACCAATTGATTGCGGTTTTATTTCGGCACCACGCGGTGGTAAATCCGCCATTCAAAGCCGTTCAGGTGGAACATCGGCAGCGGGCCGCCGTTGGAACTCTGCACGCCGGAGATTTCCACCGGCACAAAGCCATCCACGTTTTTCAAGTCCACCTTGCCGGTGAGCGGGCGGTTGGAAAAATTGATTGTGATGAGCAGTTCATCCTTGTCGTCGGCGCGCAGAAAGGTGACGAGCCTGGTCTCGTCCGAGTTGTGCAGCCAGTCCACGCGCGAATTGCGGAGCGCGGCGTATTGATTGCGGAGTTGAATTAGATCGTGGTAGATGCTGCGCAATTGCGGGCGTCCCTTTGGGTGCCAGAAAATATTCAACTTGTCGAAGAGCGCCGGGTCGCCGGATTCGGTGGCATCGCCAACCTCCATGCCGTTGTAAATGAGCGGCACGCCATCGAGCGTGAACATGAGCGCGGACGCGGCGAGCGCGCCATTAAACCCGTAGCGGGCAACGGCGCGGGCTTCGTCGTGGTCGTCGGAGACGCGCATGTGCAACGCACCCTTGGGAAATCGCAGCCGGCTGTCCTCCCACGAACGCCGGATGTCCGCCGTGGGCGCGCCGTCAATCAAAACCTTGTCCATGGTGTGGAGCAGCGGCCAGTCGTAATCAATGTCGAACGCCTTCACGAGCAGTTCCGGTTTGCTGGCCTCGGCGAGCAGCATAATGTCCGGCTTGACCTTGGTGAGTTCGTCGCGGACTTGTTCCCAGAAATCCGTCGGCACCATGTAAGCCACATCGCAGCGGAAACCATCCACATCGGCTTCCTTGATCCAATATTTCATCATCGCAATCATGTATTCGCGGAGTGCGGGGCTGGTGTAGTTCAACCCGGCAACGTCCGTCCATTCCGGCACGGGCGGGATGACGTGGCCTTGGGCCGTCTGCTTGTAAAAATCCGGGTGCGCCATCATTACACTGTCCCACGCGGTGTGATTGGCGACCAAATCCATGATGACCTTCATGCCGCGTTGATGCGCCCCGGCGACGAGTTTCTTGAAATCGTCAAGCGTGCCGTAGTTCGGGTCAACGGCGTAGAAATCCTTGATGGAATACGGACTGCCGAATTCGCCCTTGCGGAATTTTTCGCCGATGGGTTGAATCGGCATGATCCAGAGAATGGTGACGCCGAGGTTTTTCACCTCGTCGAGCCGCGCCGTGACCCCGTTGAGGTTGCCCGGGGGAGAGAAGTCGCGCGGAAAAATTTCGTAGATGACACCGGACCGAAGCCAGTCGGGCGAGGTGCGGGTGGTGGCACCTGAAACATCGGCGCCGGCTTTCGCACTGGGCGAAAATAAAACGAGCGCGGCGGCCAGCGGAAGCAAACCCTTGGTCAAGCGATGGAAATTCATAAATATTTAATACCCGTTTGCGCCTTGCTGTCGCAACCGCATGAAGATGCGACCCGTAGAGGAACAGCCCATGCAATCAAATCATTTCGCCGGCGTGTGCTGGGCCAGCCAGGTCAGATCATTCAGGGCGAAGGGATCACCACTGACTTTGACGTTCTGCACATAAGTTTGATAAACAACCGGTGGTGTGTCAAGGCTGCCTTGCCATTTATGCAAATCCGAATGTCCATCGGCATAAACTATCCCGCAGGCTTTGGCATGCAAACTTCCCGGAAGTTCCGTGATGGTGGTTCCATTTCCATTCGCATCCGCCGGGTTGACGTATAAAGTGGCATCATCGTCACTGTCGGGATGTTCATCCATGATCACCCAGCAATCCGAGGGTCCGGGGCTGTGCATGTCAGACATTTTTTTTACATTGTAGAATTGTGGCCAGAGAGGGTTACCAACCGGCAGGCCAAACCACTTTGAACCGTCGCCCATCGCCCCGTCCATGGCGCAGGTGCGGATGCGGTTCTCCCACCCTCCTTGGTGGCTGGAAAGTTTGTTGTCCGCCGGACAGACAAAAATTTTCAGCGATTTGCCAACATAACTTCCCATCAGCGCAGTTCCGTAAAGGGGACTCTCCACCGTCAGCCACAAGGTATTGGTGTTATTGCTGTTTGCACCACCATTCCAATCCAACACAACTCCAGACGGGCAGATCCAGTTTTTTGTATCCAAAGGGGTGTTGTTTCTGTCGGAATTGGACACCAGTTTCTCCTGGTTGTCGTCGGCATACATGAACCACGCCAGCCCCAGTTCCTTGTAGTTGTTCATGCATGCAATGCCCATGGCCCGGATTTTTGCCCCGCTCAAGGCGGGCAGGAGCATGGCGGCCAGGATGCCAATGATGGCGATTACCACCAGCAACTCAACCAAAGTAAAACCTGAATTCCGTGATTTCATATAGTCAACACACCGCAAATCGTTCAAAACACCCGCCCAACCGGACAAGATGTCCGATTGGGCGGGTTGGCTTAAACACCCGCCATTATCACTGCTTGATCAGGCGGAAGAACAGACTCCCGCTGCTGGCCGGCCAGTTGGTGACACTGATCAAACCATTGGTAGAAGGATTTTCTGTGCCCAAGAAGACACTGCCGCCCGTTTCCGGATGGCTGACCCACGGACCAGTGGCCAGGTTGGTGCTGGTCTGAAGCTGCACATTCGGGGCGCCAAGCCAGCGCACCGGAACTGTTAAAGCCGGACCCGACCCAGCCGACAGTTCTCCGAACGCAGGTTCGTTATACTGGTTGCCAAAGGTATCCGTCGGGAAACTGTAAGCACCCGTGACCGTGGAGCGAACGTAACGGACATGATTCTGGCCGCTGGGGGCCTCATCATCGTAGCCGTCAATGCCATACTTGTATGTGATGCCAATCGCAGTCCCCTCTGGAATCACAAATGTATTCGTATAAATCGTCGAACTGCCCTCTTGGAATAATTCATAGCTCGACAAGTTTACAGGTGTCCAAGTCGGCCAACCGAGCCACGCTCCGTTAAGAAAGACGTAACCAAGAGTATTGGCGAAAGGTTGGCCAGGGTAATCGCCAAGAGTGCCATACTCTACCGCATCGGCCATGTCCACAGAGAAGGTTACCGAGACGGGCACGGAGAGCAAGTCGTTGATTGACAAGTCGCTGAAAAACACTGTCGGCAGATTCGTGCTTGAAAGCGATGCAATCACCGTGATGCGGTTCCCGCTGCCATCCACCAGCGTCGGCGGTTGGGGGTTTTCATATACCACGGCCCCATTGTTATATGTGAACTTATAGTCCTGTTGCGAGCCTTCAGGACAGATAATAGTTATGTAATAAATGTTGGTATTACTCGCGCTGGCGTTGTTGGTCATGGCCGTAGATGAGTTTTGGTTCCAATTGTTATTGACGCCCTCACAATAGACCCCATCACTAAAGACCCAATTGCCGTAATATAATTGTACCGACATATCCACGGAAAAAGTGACGCTGGAAAGCGGCGCGTATGGTTCATCGGAAAAATTCACCAATGGAAGGGTTACGTTTGAATTGGGATTGAACGCAAAAAAGCGGTTGCCCCCGCTATCCTTATTGATGGTGGTCACAGACTCATAAGATGTGCTGTTCGTAATCACATACTTGAAGTCCTGCGCCGACCAAGGTGAACCAACCACGGGAAAAGTCCCCATCCAGACATTGGAGGTAACGTTGCCCGAGGGCTCGTTGGTTGTCAGAATGTTCGGATTATTGGTTAGCACAAACTTGCCGGCAGCCCAGCCATTAAAGTCACCCCAGGGTTCCACACCACTAATCCCATTGGTGAATGTGCCAAGGACAATCTGTTCGGACACGTCAACTTGAAAAGTCACGTAGTTTGTCACTTTGGCGCCCGATTCACCATAAAAGGGAGTGGGCAGCACCAAGGTGGCTCCGGGGGTTGTGGGAGTATACGCCGCCCGGTTATTATACGAGGCCACACCTTCATAACCAGCATCAGGGCCGGTGATGTTAAATATGTAAAGCACCGGGTAGCCGTTGGCATCAACGGTGTCAGGCACCGTGTTTGTATAGACTGTGCTGCTGCCTTCTTGATATAATGGCGTTTCTGTTCCTGCCCAATTATTAAAAGTTCCGCGAACATTAACAACATCACCACTGCCTGGGTTAAAATTTCCATTAAGGATGTTTGTGCCCATGTCCACGCTAAAGGTAATATACGAGTTTTGAGCCTGGGCGGTTAAGATTCCGGCGGCGCAAAACAATGCGCCGGCCATCAGTCCGAACATTTTGGATTTAATTTTCATACGATAATTTCTGGGGATTAGAGGTTACTGGTTGCAATTGATGAACTGAATCATAATGTCACATTAATCTAATCGCAGCCAGTGAGTAATGCTACCGCATGTTTGTGCGGTATGGCAGGTGCCCCAGAAACGACCTCCAAACCGGTTTTGGGGACAATGGCAGTGGCAGGCAAGGCGATGAGCCCGACAAACCGGGGAAGCCAATTCCGGAGCGGCGACAGCGGAACCGGCGGCTCACCATGCGGTTTCTGACCGGGCGGCTTTTTCCCTTCCGGCTTGCTTTCAGCTTTTGATTTGTTCGGGCGCTGTTTCACGGTTTGCCTTCAAAAAAGCCGGTCCAAGGGGTTGCAATCCCGGGCGGGATGCCAGTAAGTAGCGGCGTTGGGCGGACGCTTGAGCTGCAACGGATCTTTGCCCATCAACCGCAGCACCCATCCGAGCGGCGTCAGAATGAAAACAAAAAATATCGCCAGCACACAGCGGCCGATGAACTGGCTGGAGTAAAATCCGAGCCGCAGCGACAGCCGATACCAGCCGCGAAACCAGCGCGGTTGCAGCACCGCACAAATCGCCACGACGGCAAGCAACGCAAGCACGGCGCACAAGACATCCGCCGACAAATGCTTTCGCCAGCGCAGGACCGAACTTAAAATCGCCAGCCCCAGCGCGGTCAGCAGCGCGGACTTGCGCCATTCTTTCGGGTCTTCTTTGAAGTTTAATTTCATCTCAATCGGCCTGCGGCACAATGCGCCGCTGGATTTTTTGCCGCGGTTGCGCGGTGCGTTCGATCACAAAGCCGCCCATGATGAGATAATCCATCTCCGTGTTCATGAAGCAGCGATACGCGTCATCGGGCGTGCAGACAATCGGTTCGCCGCGCACGTTGAAGGACGTGTTGACCAGCACGCCGCAGCCGGTCGCCCGCTCGAAGCGCAGCAGCAAATCGTGGAGCAGCGGATTGCCTTCGCGTTCCACCGTTTGAATGCGCGCCGAATAATCCACATGCGTGATGGCCGGCAAAGTGGAGCGTTCGGCTTTCAGCAAATCAAGGCCGGTCACGTTCGCCGGCAAAGGTTTTCGCAGCTCTTTTTTGACCGGCGCCACGAGCAACATGTAGGGCGACTCGACGTCCAGTTCAAAATAATCGGCCACACGCTCGCGCCGGACAATCGGCGCAAAGGGACGGAACGATTCGCGAAATTTAACTTTCAAGTTCATCACCGACTGCATTTTGGGCGAGCGGGCGTCGCCCAGAATCGAGCGGTTGCCCAATGCGCGCGGGCCGAATTCCATCCGGCCCTGAAACCAGCCGACGACCTTCTCCGCGTTCAGCAATCCGACGGTGAAATCCAGCAACGCGGCCTTTTCCAGCTTTTGAAAAACAGCGTTGTGCGAGCGCAGCACCGTTTCAATTTCATCGTCGGAAAATCCTGGTCCGAGCAGCGACGCCTGCATCGAATCCGTCGGAACGGCAACGCGCGGATTTTCCTTCTGCGCATACCATGCCGCCAGTGCTGCGCCGAGCGCGCCGCCCGCATCACCGGCGGCGGGCTGAATCCAAATCCGCTCAAAAATCTTTTCACGGAGAATAAGCCCGTTCGCGACGCAGTTGAGGGCGACGCCGCCCGCCAGGCAGAGATTTTTCAAGCCGGTCACTTCGCGGGCGTGCCGGGCGAGCCGCAGCATGATTTCCTCCGTGACCAACTGGATCGAGCGCGCCACGTCCATGTGCCGTTGCTCGATCTTTTCCTCCGGCCCGCGCGGCGGCCCGCCGAACAGTTTATGGAACCGCTCATTGGTCATCGTCGTGCCGCGCAGAAAATTAAAACAATCCAGGTTCAGCCAGAACGAGCCATCGGGTTTGATATCCAGCAATTCGCGGCGGATGACGTCGGCATATTTCGGTTCGCCATACGGCGCGAGGCCCATGAGTTTGTATTCGCCGGAATTGATGCGGAAACCGCAGTAGCCGGTGAATGCGGAATAGACCAAACCGAGCGAGTGCGGAAAGCGCAGTTCCTTCAGTATTTTGGTTTCACGTCCACGCCCGTGGCCGATGGTGGTGGTGGCCCATTCGCCGACGCCGTCAATCGTCAGAATCGCCGCCTCGTCAAACGGCGACGGATAAAACGCGCTGGCCGCGTGCGATTGATGATGCTCGGTGAAAAGAATCTGGCAATCGGAGCGCAGTTCCGGCAGTTCACCGCGAATGGTTTTGCGCAAATCCAGTTTCCCGCCGAGCCAGTTGGAGAGCACCGGCGGAAACGTCCGCCAGCCGCCGGGCGCGACGGCGAGATACGTTTCCAGCAGGCGCGTGAATTTCAGCACCGGCTTGTCGTAAAAAACCACGGCGTCCAGTTGCGCCGGAGTCAGGTTGGCGTAACGGAGACAAGATTGAATCGCCTGCGCGGGAAAATCGGCGTCATTTTTCTTGCGGGTGAAACGTTCCTCCTGGGCGGCGAAGGTGATCTTGCCGTCACACACCAGCGCGGCGGCGGCATCGTGATAAAACGCCGAAATGCCGAGGACGTTGCGCGGCGCGGGCATGGCTCAAAGAAACGGATAGAGCGCCCAGGCGATGCCGGAGCTGGCGGTGAAAATCAAAATGGCGCCCAGCAACAGCAGCACGACGATCAACGGAATGAGCCACCATTTTTTCTCCTGGCGGGAGAATCGCAGAAATTCTTTGAGCAGTGACCACATGAGATGCTGTGAATTTAGGATTTGTTGCGCCGCTGGCAAGGGAAATCACGGCGCGCGCTTTTTCAACATTTGTATTTGAGCGAGATATTCCCGGGCCTTGCTATAAGCGGGTTCGAGGCGGAGGGTTTCTTCGAACTCGCGCTGCGCCTCATCGAGCCGGTTTTGTTTCGCGAGCAGCACGCCGTAATTAAAATGTGTCCGCGCGTTGGTGGGGTTCAGCCGCGCCGCCTCGCTAAATTCATTTCGTGCCGCGTCCAGTTGATTGGCCGCATCCAGTTCGCCGCCCAGTTCGAAATGCGGCTCCCAGTTCGCCGGATTCAACCGGATGGCCCCGCGATAATTTTCCATTGCCTCGGCATGACGATTCAATTTCGCCAGCACCCGGCCACGGCGGAAAAGGGTCTGCCAGTCCTGCGGCTGCTGTTTCAGGGCGGTTGAATAACTGGCGAGCGCGGCTTCAAATTTTTCCTGTGAGGCGAGCGCATTGCCGAGTTCAATCCACCCGGCGGTCAGGCTGGGGCGTATTTTTACCGCCTGCCGAAGTGATGATTCCGCTTCGCGCCACTGGCCGAGTCCGCCCACCATCCGGCCAATCTGGTAACAGGCGAGAAAATCCTGCGGAATCAAATCGTGAACCCGGCGCCATTCAGCGACGGCCTCCGGCCCGTTGCCGGTGGCCTGGAGAAACAGGGCGAAATTTTCACGCAGCAGATAATCCTCCGGCGCCCGTTCCAGTTGCTTCAAAAAATTCTTTGTGGTCATTGCGGCATCCTCCGCGTTCATCCGCCGGTGCAACTGGCTGATGCGCTCCTGCAAATTTTCCATCCGCCGGGCGTTGTCGGGCTGGCTGTTGAGCGGGGGCTGTTGCATCCGGCCCGCCATTTGTTCGAGGATCAGGGCGCGATGCCAGTCCGACAAACCAAGCACCTGCTCGCAGGCCGCCTGCGCAGCCCAGGCATTGGGGTTGCGCGGCAGCAGCGGTTCAATTTGTTCCGCCCACGCGAGTCCCAAACGGTAACTGCCGTCGAAATCAAAATGAACGTGTTCGTAAAATGTTTCCTGCCCGCAAAGATGGGCCGGATTGTTTGAGGCCAGCGCGGCAGCGGCGTCGAATAAAATCAAGTTGTCATTGCTGATTTTTTTCCGCTCGGCGCGAATCCCCGCGTTGATGCGCGAGTCGGCCCGGAACGGCAGCGCGTCGTCGTCGCAGGCCGATTGGAAATGTTCGCGCGCGGCGGCGAAATTGGTCTGCGCCAGCAGACATTGGCCCCAGCGGAATTGCAATCCGGCGTTTTGCGGGTCCAGTTTTGCCGCCTGCTCAAGCAATTGCGCGGCGGCGGCAAAGTTGCCTTGCCCTTCATCCTGACAACCCTCGGAATATAATGTGTCAAACTCCGCGCGACCGGCCGGCGGCAGATTGCTGTTCGAGAGCGAGGCGAATGGCGGACAATCCTTGAGGTTCACCGCGACGGTGTTCAGCAAAACTTTTGCGCCGGAACCGAGGCCGGCGCGCACAATGTCATCCAGATTTTTTTGAAAGTTGCGATAGACGGTTTTCTTAAGCGGGCTGTCCGGCGCGATTTGGTTTTGCAAAAACATCTGCATCCCGCCCCACGAAGTTGACTTGGCGCCGCGGCCGAGCTTGCGCGACAGTTCTGTGATCAACTGGCCGGTGCGCGTCCGCTGGATGGCCGTGACCAGCCGGACGTAGGGCAACGGTGGCGCCTGCCGGCCAAAAACGGTGGCCGCGCCAAACGGGCCGACCATTTCGTTGTTGCCCATGTAAACGATCCACAAATCGCCATCGTGCTTTGCGCACTCGCGGGCGATGGGCACGATGACGTGCGAGTTGATGGCGGTGAACGCGACGTTGACGATTTCAAAGTTCGTTCCCGGATATTTTTCGCGCAGCAACATTTCGAGGTAGCGATACGCCCCAAACGCCGGTTCGGGATCGCCCATGGCCGCCGATTCGCCGAAGATGAAAATGCGGAACGTGCCGGGTGCCTTGTGAACCGGCATCCGGATCGGACCGGGACTGCGCGCGTTTTCCGGCGGAAAAAAACGGAAGCTGAAATCGTCGTTTTGGACGAAGTAATCTTCGTTGCCGATCCGGAGCCGGTGAAAAAAACCGGTGTCGTAACCGTAGCCGGCGAGCCGCAGCGCAAGTTCCAATGCGGCCAGCAACCCCAGCGGCAGCAGCAGCGCCGCCAGCCTGAAAATCCAAAGCCGCCGTTTCGACGGCGGGCGGGGCGCCGGGCGGGCGTGAAGCGGGTTCGATTTTTGACGGTGTGATTTCAATCCGCGGAGTTTTTGCTTTTCCGATGAAGGTTCATCCCCGCAGGTATTTCACCACCGCCTCCGTGCGCGAGTGGACGTGCAGTTTTTCATAGACCGTCCGCACGTAGCTGCGCACGGTGTCAATGCTGATTTTCATCCGGTCGGCGATTTCCTTGTAGGCGTAGCCATTCGCCAGTTGGTCGAGGAACTCCCGTTCGCCCGGCGTCAGCCGTGAGGCCGACAATTCCCCCTCCGCCGGTTTGGAAAAAAATTGGACCACGCGCCGGGCCAGTTGCGGGGTCATGGGCGAACCGCCGCCATGAACATCGCGGATGGCCTCCAGCAGCCGGGCCGACGCGGTGCGCTTGAGCAGATAGCCGCTGGCGCCGGCCTTGAGGGAATTAAACAGCGAATCGCTGTCCTCATAGACGGTCAGCATCAGGAACTGCACCTGGGGCAGGGTGCTCTTCAACTGGCGGACGCACTCCACCCCCTTGATGCCGGGCAGATTGATGTCCATGAGCACCACATCGGGCGGATGCCGCGGGATTTCCTTCAAGGCCGTCTCCGCGTCCGGGTAATCGCCGGCCAGTTTCAGGGCGGGTGCGCGGCGGATCAATGCCGCCAGACTCGTGCGGATGCCCTCATCGTCATCCACGATGGCAACTTTGACTTGCATGTTCTGGGTGATGGTGGCAATCACACACTACTGTTGCCAGAGTGTATGACCGTGTCGCAACCGCATGAATGTGCGGCAAATAGTGTTTGGGCTCAAGCGTTTCTGGGAGCTGTTCCATTGGCCAGATTGACCGCCAGCCGGACGGTGGTTCCCTTTCCCGGCGTGCTTTGCCATTCCAGGGTTCCGCCGATGGTCTCGGCGCGACGGCGCATGTTTCCCAGTCCATGCTGCCGGCCTTCCACCGGTGATGGGGGCGGCTTAAATCCCCGGCCATCATCCTGAACCAAAAATTCCAGCGAATTCGCGGAAACCTTGGCCCGCACATGAACCTCCTTTGCCCCGGCATGCCGGAGCACATTGGTCAGCGCCTCCTTGACGATGAGAAAGATGTTATGCCGCACGTCTGGCGGCAACGGTTTGGACGGCAGATCCTGCGGCAGGTCGAGCCGGCAACGGGTGGGATTGTTCTCAAACAACTCGTTCGCAAAGTGCGCGAGGTATTCGACCAGGCTCTGCAACGAATCGCTGCCGGGCCGCACCGCCCAGACGATTTCCTCCAGCGCGCGCACGGTCTGGTCGGCGGACTCGGAAAGTTTGCCGGCGTGAATGGCCACCTGGTCCGGTTTGTCCTTGTCCGCCTGGAGCAGGTTGCTCAACAGTGAAATCCGCGTCAGTGACGAACCGAGATCGTCATGCAGGTCCTGGGCAATGCGGGCGCGCTCCTGCGCCAGCGCATGCTGTTGCTCGGCTCGTTTCAATTGAATCTGATATTTTCGTTTCTCCACCACGCGCACCGTGCCGCCCACGGCGGAAAGGACAAACAACGCCACCAATCCAAAGAACCACCAGGTCTGCCAGAACCGCACCACCACAAAGTCCTCGAATGAAGTCGCCATCGCCATATCGCTGAAAATCCAGCCGTTGCCGCCGCCCCAGTGCCGGAGGCGGATCTCGTCAAAGGAAGCGTTGGCCTTGAACTTCGTGGTGATGATCTCCGGCTGGTTTTCCGCCGTGGCCCCGTGGCTGAGGTTGGGCTCAAGCCAGGTGGTCACCAGATCATCCCCGCCGGGCACGTATTGCACCCGGAAGACAATCGTCCGGGGATGGTTGTGGTCCGGCAATTCGTAAGGCATGCGAACCCCCATGGCCGCGGCTTCCGGATGGGCGGACCTTAAATTAAATTCTCCGGCGTCTTCGGCGAACCGGTTGGATGGCCCGGTTTCCGCCGTATAGGCCGCCGAATATCCCCAGGCCTCCAGGGCATTGCCGACCCCCAGCCGGAACTGGTTGCTTTCCACCAGTTGAAACAGGGCGGCATATGGCTCGTCTTTGGCGTCGGAAAGCGGGTCAACCTTGAACTTGAAATAGAGCACGTCGCTGGCCTTGTCGTCCCGTTTGACTTTGCCCCCCAGAATGTCCGATCCATCCGGCGTTGCATGAATGACCCGCGAGCCCGGATCGCTCCACAGAATTTTCCCCCGCGCCGGCAGACAAACCAGTGTCGCCAGGGACAGCAGCGCGACCATTGCGGTGGGGCGGTTCATGGGGAAATTATGCCGCCGCCCGGGCGTGCGCACAAGCGGCCAGAGAATAATTTCCTAGCACATTCATGCGGTTGCTTTCGCCGGCCGGATTTGGCACTAGTGGCTGATGATTTTAAAGTTTTCTCCGGCGTTTCGCCGTGGTTGCTCGGTCACTTTGTGCCTCGTCACCTGGTTGGCTGTCGGTCTGGCCGGAGCCAGGCCATCCGATTTCATCACCGGCAAAGTTCGCGTGCAGCTCCTGTCCGATTCGCTGGTAAGGCTGGAGGTGAATGGTCCGGGCGGTTTTGAGAACCGGAAAACGTTTCAGGTGGTGAATCGCGACTGGCCGGGCACCGCTTTTACCACCAACACCAATGGGAACGACCTCGTGATCCATACGGCCAACTATGTCGTTCGGGTTCCCGCAAATGCCGGGTCTTTGGATGGTGTTCGCGTCGAATCCACCGATGGCGCGACGTGGTACACGTACGACGGCAAACTGACGAACAGCCTGTGGCTGCCGGCGCCGGCGGACCAGCCGGTGGTCTGGTCGTTCGCTGACTCGCCGCGGCTGGTTCCGCCACCTTGGGGATTGACGCCGCCGCCCAAGCCGATGACGAACGGCGGCTGGGACCTGGGTAATCCCGCATCGGGCGGGACGCCGGACGTTTACGTTTTTGTTCCGCGCGGCGATTACCGGCAGTTGCGAAAGGATTTTCTCAAGCTGACCGGCCCGACGGAAATGATGCCGCTGTTCGCCTTCGGCGCGTTCGACAGCCGCTGGTATGATTACAGCGAAGCGACGGCGTTGCAGCAGGTTGACGATTACCGCGCGCATCACATTCCGCTGGACGTGCTCGTGGTGGACACCGGCTGGCGGGCGGGCGCGTCCACCGGTTATCAACCGAACACGAATTTTTTTCCGGACCTGCCGCGATTTTTTCGGGAAGCCCACGCCAAAAATGTCCGCGTTCTGTTCAATGACCATCCCGAACCGCTGAACACCAACGTAACCGGGCTGGACGCGAAGGAATTGAATTACCGGTTCAACGGTTTGGCTGGGCTGTTGAACGACGGGCTCGACATCTGGTGGTATGACCGCAACTGGTGGGTCGCGCTGGTGCCCCCCGCGCCGAACCTGCGCAAGGAAGTCTGGGGCATGCGGCTCTATCACGACACGACCGCGCGGATCCGCCCGGAGCAGCGTCCGCTCATCATGGCCAACGTGGACGGCATTGACAACGGCCTCCGCAAACGCCCGATGAATGTGGCCGCGCACCGGTTTCCGTTCCAGTGGACGGGCGACATCGGGCCGGGCTGGGAATTTTTGCGGCACGCGGTGGAGAACGCAGTTTATTCCGGGGTGCAGTCGCTGTTTCCTTATGAGAGCGACGATTTGGGCGGCCACGTGGCCAATCCGACGCCGGAGGAATACATCCGCTGGATTGAATACGGCGCTCTCTCGCCGGTTTATCGCCCGCATTGCACGCACAATTTGAAGCGGATGCCGTGGGTGTTTGGTCCGGAAGCCGAGAACGTGGCGCGGCGGTTCGTGGACCTGCGTTACCGGCTGTTGCCGGTGTTTTACGCCGCCGCCCACGAAAATTATGAAACCGGCGAACCGCTCCTCCGCCGGCTCGACCTGGATTATCCGGATTTCGCCGAAGCCGGTCGCAATGATGAATATCTGCTGGGCAAAAACATCCTGGTCGCGCCGGGGCTGCAAGGCTCGTTGCAAATCGTGCCGGGGGAATGGTTGAACACCCCGGACGGCCAGCCGGGTTTGTCGGCGGAGTTTTTCTCCAACCCGGAGCTTTCCGGCGCGCCGGCTTTGACGCGGACGGATGCGGTGGTGGATTTTGATTGGAGCAAAATCAGTCCCGCACCGGGTCTGCCGACCACCAATTATACGGCGCGCTGGACGGGAACCATCGAAGTGCCGGCGTCAATCGGTGACGTCGTGCTGGCGGCGGTGGCGGACGACGGCGCGCGGGTGTGGATTGACGGCCGGCTGGTCATTGACGCCTGGGGACCGCACGCGGCGACGACCTCGGAGGCAACCGCCGTGTTGACGGCCGGGCCGCCGCACCAGTTGCGCATCGAGTACCTGCAATTGGAATACAGCGCGGTCATGAAACTGCAATGGCGGTCGGTCAAGGCCGGTTCCGCCCTGCGCATTGCCTGGCTGCCGCCGGGAAACTGGATGGATGCCTGGACGGGTAGAATGATTTCCGGCCCGGTCATGGTGACGAACGATGTTCCGCTGGGTCAGATTTCCATTTACATCAAATCGGGTGCGGTGCTGCCGCTGGCGCCGGAGATGCAATACACCGGACAATTGCCGTGGGACCCCGTCACGCTCGATTTGTATCCTTGTGCCGGTGAAACCAATTCCGCGACGTTGTATGAAGACGACACGCTGACGACGGCGTACCAGCGTGGAGAATTTCGGAACACCCTCATTGCTGCGTCGGCTGACGATGCGGACCGGACAGTTCGCGTAAAAATCGGAGCTGCCACCGGGACTTTCCACGGCGCCTCGAAAACGCGGGCCTGGGTTTTGCGCATTCATCCGCCGGCGGATTGGCCGAAGGATCTGGCGCCCGCACAGGTCAAGGCCAACGGCAAAAAAATCAACGTCCCCATTCATCGGCTCAACCGCGACGTGACGGCCATGCCCTTTGGCGACCAGACCGGCGCGCCGGATGCGGAGGTGTTTGAAGTGAGCCTGCCGCCCGCGCCGGTTTTACATCAGCAATCGGTTGACATTCAATTCACGCCAGCACATTGAAACATTGCAGGACCTCGACGCCTGGCGGGGGAAACCCAACAAACAGATCTCAACCGCAAGGAACGCAAAGCATGCAAAGAATTTTTAACCGCGGATGCACGCGGATGCACGCGGATTGAAAAGGGCTGTATGCCCGAAAGATAATAGCCCAGGGCAAATGATCCCGCCTTGCGGGAGAGAGCCGCCCTGGGTTCACGCCCCCAAACAGTTCCAAGCCCTGTAAGGGCGAAAGAGGCTTTCCCCCGCGAAACGCACGAACAACACGAAATCAATCTGCCGCTCATTCCCTGCCGGCGCAGTCCATAAAAGCTGGAGCGGCTCCGGCGGGACCGGCACGGAAGCGCAGTGGCTTTTCCTGCCGGAACCAGACACCCGCAAAACCCGCCTGACAAGGGTAGGCCAAACAGGCGCGGACGCCGGATAAATTCAAACCATGAAGGAATCCTTGCAGCAGCGGCGGAATTTTTTGACACGAATTTCACGAATTACCACGAATTCAAATGCGCTGAAGGCGCTACGGAAATTAGCCCGGCGTTGACGCGCAGCGGCTACGCCGGGTCAGCGTCCCACAAAATAATTCTCCCTCTCTTCCTCGAACGAGGAGAGGGCCGGGGTGAGGAGTCGAGAATTGGCAGCGCGGGCTTCTTGCTCGGAGAAATCCTTTCCTACTGCAAACGCACACGAATAGCTTGGATCGACTGCGTTTCTTTGAGGCGGGGGACGACAATAAAACTGACACGGGCATTTGGCGTAAGGCGATTTAACTCCGCCGCCGGGATATTTTCGAAGTGGAAGAAAACCGGGTTCTTTTCCGATGGAACATTTATCCTATCCGCCGCAATTGAAGTAGTAGGCAAAGGCGGTTTGTGCCAACAGGATTGGGGGTGATGAGCCCTTCTGCATCGCTGGTTTCCCTTCACCTGGCAGGTGAAGGGAAAGACGAGATTTCCCTGGACACGCTCCGGGGCAAATTCACCATCACTCGCACCGACGCGGCGCTGACGCCCTACGGTGGACTCGCCGCTTGGAGCGGCTTCCTCAAACACCTTGGCCTCATCGAACGGCTCGCCGCGCATTGCCCGGTGGTGCGCACCAGTCCCAACGCCGCGCCTGTGCACGAGGTGTTGCACAGTTTTCTGTTGAGCGCGCTGGTCGAGGGTCGCCGCTTCTGCCACGTGCGCTGGCTCATGGATGATCCCGCCGTCGCCACGCTCATGGGCTTGGAACGCGTGCGCGGCGAGGACGCCTTGCCGCGGCTGGCAAAGAACTGGATCCTGAAAGTCTGCGCCACTGGATGAACCGGCCGCAAACCGAACTCTACGCCGCGCTGCCGGAGCGTTTCATCGCCGATTGGGATTCGACGGTGAACACCCGTTATGGCCATCAGGAAGACGCCGTCGTGGGTTACAACCCGCACCAGCGCGGGCGCAAGAGTCATCATCCGCTGCTCTGCGTGGCGGCGCGCACGCGGCTGTGTCTGCACCTGGCCTGGCGTCCGGGCGACACCGTCAGCGCCACCGACTGGCAGCCCGCGATGGAAAAACTCTGGCACCCCCCAACCCTCCGCGAGCGGCTCTGGCTCAATCGCGGCGACCTGGGCTTCGGCCAGGAAGCGATCCTGGCGTGGCACGAAGCGGCCGGCGAGCAACGCCCGAAATACCTGTTCAAACTCAAGCTGACGACCAACGTGCGGCGGGCCATCGCGCGCGTGCCCTGGCCGCTGTGGGAAGGCGCGCCCACGCTGGGGGAGCACGTCTGGTTTCGGGTGTCAGATAGCAGAGCATATCTGACTTCATGCGCCATCTCGTGGCGAACCGCGGTTGAAGGCGCTCACACGCATTTACGACCAGCATAATCTCCGTGACTGGCTTGACCGACGAAACCTTCACGCCACAGGGCGACCCGTTCCAAAAATCGTGTGCCGCGAGGCGCTGGTGTAAGGGATGCGGCTGAAGGCTGGTTGGCGCTTGGAAATCATCTGGCCGCAAATGAAGATCAGGCTTGAAATTTTCCGCCGGCGGTTGACGTTTGAAGCAACCCGCGCGATATTGCGGTGTTGGATTGATTAACAGGTGAATTTATGAAAACAAGAAATTTGCAAAGAATGGTGGCGGTCATGGCCGTCGCCGGTCTGTCCTTGTCAGCGTCAACGGCGCTGGCACAGGATTCGTCTGCCGCAAACACTGTGCGACCGGCAGCGGTCAATGCGCCCGTGGCGCAGTTGTCTTACGGCGTGTCACAAATCGTGCAACTCGCGCAGGCGAAAGTCGGCGATGATACGATCATTGCTTACATCAAAAATTCCGGGAACAGCTATGGTTTGACCGTGGACCAGATCATTTATCTGCGGCATCAAGGCATTTCTGACGCGGTTATCACAACGATGTTGAACCAGCCCAAACCAGCGATGGCCGTAGCCACCCCGACAACGCCAGCACCGCAGCCGGTGGCTTCTTCGACCGCCACCACAGGATCAGGTTCGACTATCACGACGGCATCAGGTTCGACGGCCACGGTTGCGCCGATGGTGACGTATGTTCAACCCGTGCCGGATGCGACTTATTATTATCAACCTTATTATTACCAACCTTATTACCAACCTTATTACTACCCGGCTTATGCCTGGTATCCACCGGTGTCATTTTCCTTCGGCTGGGGCGGAGGTTGGGGCGGCTGGCATGGTGGAGGTTGGCATGGTGGAGGTTGGCACGGCGGCGGGCACCACTGAAAAATTCGTCAGTAACGGTGACCGGATTCATCTTTTCGGGCCACGAGCCACGTTGTATGCACGCTGGTGTTGGTGTCTGCTTGAACGCCTGCCGGCAGGAATATTGCAACAACGCACCATGGGATAATACGACGAAATAACATCATTTGGCTTGGATCGTAATTAACTCCCTGACGCGACATAAACCACCGCATAATCATGCGGTAGCAATTCTGGCAAAAGCATGGTATGGACATCTAATGTCAGCCATAATTGCAAAGCGACCCAAGCTTCAACCAAGGCGCAACCGACTTGTTGTTACCGCGTGTTTTTTTTAGAGACGTAATCGAGGTAATTAATCCGCAATGAACAAAAATCTGCCTGTCCGTGCAATGTCCCAAAATCAATTTTCTGCCGGTTCCAATCTGGCGGCTTTGGCCCTCGTGTGCGCCGTGCTGTCCCTGGCCACAATGGTGCCCGCTCAATCCAGCCGGCCGGGTTGGGGTTCAACTCCCTATCAGGATACGTCGGGAACCGGCGTCACCTTCCGCGTCTGGGCGCCAAACGCGACCAGTGTTTATGTCCCCGGAACGTTTAACAATTGGTCAACCACGGCAACGCCGCTAGTTCAAGAGCAGACCAACGGGGCTGTGGACGGCATCTGGTCGGCAGATGTGGCCGGAGTAACGAATCTTTCACAATACAAATACTACATCAACAATCCCTACGTCAGCAACAACTGGAAACACGACCCGCGGTCGCGCTGGGTGACCGCTGCCGGTTCTGCGCCCGGCGCGAACGACATTGTTTACGACCCCACCGCCTTCAACTGGAATGGCGACAGCCTGACCCCGCCGGCACTAAATGACTTGTTCGTTTACGAACTCCACATGGGCACGTTTCCGTCCAGTTCGGTGCCCAGCCGGTTCATTGCGGCCACCAACGAGCTCGATTACTTGAAAAGCCTAGGCGTCAATGCCGTCGAACTCATGCCGATTGCGGAGTTCGGCAACAGCGGCAATAGTTGGGGCTACGACCCGGCTCAAATATTTGCGGCGGACAACAGCCAATACGGCGGACCGGACGGATTAAAAACCTTTGTCCAGGCCTGTCACGCCCGCGGCATCGCCGTCCTGTTGGACGTTGTGCACAACCATTACGGGCCAAATCTTCTGGATATGTGGAATTTCGATGGCTGGGCGGGCAGCAATTCGATTGGCGGTGGCGGCATTTACTTTTACCAAAGCAACGTGAATTTCCAAATCACCGCCTGGGGCGATACCCGGCCCAATGTCAGCAGCAATCAGGTCGCCAATTTCATTCAGGACAACTTCACCATGTGGCTCAGCGAATGCCACGTGGACGGGTTCCGCTGGGACTCCGTGGGCACCCTGACGCATGGCAATGATGGCACTTACATCCCCGTGGCTGGCAATCTCGTCAATACCATCAACACCATGATCCACAGCAGTTACCCCGGCAAAATCAGCATTGCCGAGGACGTGTATAATTACTGGGGTTTCGACAGTGCTTGGGACACCGGCTATCCTTACACGGTCACGCCGGTGCTGACCAATACGGTGGACGCGAGCCGCAATATGACGACGATTGCCAATGCGGTGCTGTACAACGTCAATTACGGCGGCACGGCCAGCTACAAGCGCGTGGCCTATCTTGAATCGCACGACGTCGTCGGCGATCTGAACGGCTCCACCCACGTCCGGCTGGTCACGGCGATTGATCCGGTCACACCCAACAGCTACCGGGCAAGAAAACTCTCCACCCTCGGCGCCGCCGTCACGCTCACGGCACCCGGTGTGCCGATGATTTTCCAGGGTCAGGAAATGCTCGAGAACCAGCAGTTCGATTCGGGTCGGAACGTGGATTGGACCAAAACGAACACTTACAGCTACATCGTTCAGTTTTACCGCGATCTCATCGGCGCGCGCCGCGACTTGAAAGGTTATACGCCGGGGCTGGAAGGCGACCAGTGCAGCGTGTTTCTAGTGGACAATGTCAGCAAGCTGGTCGCTTTCAGTCGCTGGAGCTCCGCCGCCCCGAATGAGAACGTGGTGGTGATCGCCAACTTTTCCACCAACATCCTGAATAATTATAACCTGAACTTTCCATCGGCAGGCAACTGGTATGTCCAGTTCAACAGCGACTCCACCAATTACGGCCCGGACTATGGCAATATTGGCAGCTCCGTCGTGACCGCCAGCGGCAGTCCGGCCACAGCCAGCATCACCATCGGTCCGTACAGCGCGCTTATCCTGTCGCAAGTCCCCAATATTTCGCCGACATTGACCATCACCCAGACAAGCGGCGTGGCGACCATTTCCTGGCTGAATTCTTATTCCGGATGGGTGTTGGATTCAAGTGTGACGCTTGCGGGAAATCCGCCGCCATGGAATCAGGTTTCGTCGTCGCAATACCAGACCAACTCGACGACGGTTTACATCAACGCCATTCCATCAGGCGGCGCGACCTTTTATCGGCTGCGCAAACCTTGATTATCCATGCAAGTTCCACGCAATCAAGATATTATACTGAACTTCGGACATGTCTCTCTCTCGTTTGATTCAAGTTGGCAGGTTGCCAATCGAGGCTTGGAATTGGCCAGCATACCGCATGAACATGCGGTAGCATTGTCGCGGAAAATATTGGTATGCTTCACAGAGCAGTAAAATCAGAATAACTCTAAAAAAACCAATTATTATGAAAATTAACGTCTTAACCAGTGTTTCAATAGCGATCTTTGCAATAGGTTTGGCATGCGCACGCGCCCAAGTTGTAAATGGAAGCTTGGACGGCGCCTACGGCAGTCCGCTGGCCACCCAAACCATTAATACCGGTTTTGGTGACAGCACGGTGGGCGATGGCACATCCACCGGAGGTTCGGAGTTGGACGCCGCCTA
>DLMG01000253.1:22328-22649 GCA_002479245.1 Verrucomicrobia subdivision 3 bacterium UBA7542
GGTTCGGAGTTGGACGCCGCCTACGGCATCGTGAATGGCGGAAATCTCTATCTGTTCCTCGCCGGCAACTTTGAGGACAACGGCAATCATGTGAATATCTTCATTTCCGACGGGCGGGCGGGTCAGAGCACCCTTGCCGTTCCCACAACCGCCACGCTGCAGGCCATGAACGGCTCGGTATTCAGCCCCGGTTTCCAAGCCACCTATGCGATTGACTTGAACGACTATGCCGGCACCGCGTACGTCGAAGAGTACAGCCTTACGGGAACTCCCTCCGGCGGTTATGTGGGAGCGTTCGGTTTGTCCGGTGGAATCGGAACC
>DLMG01000252.1:0-4652 GCA_002479245.1 Verrucomicrobia subdivision 3 bacterium UBA7542
CTTAAGTTGACGCGTATGCGCAGTGCGGGATTGGAACCTTTCATCCGTTGGCGAAAAGGAAGTGTAATACCGGCCTTCGCAGCCCGTTAAAGAAGCAGCAGCCGACGTGAGAAGGCCCGAAATGAATGATTGTTCACAGGGAAATTTGAGCCTCCTTACGTCGGCTGCTACGATGATTTTGGCGATCAGGGATGGCGACACGCCGTTCCTCCCACGATTATTTTGAGGGAATCTTTCGTTGGTCGGCCCGTCAATTGGACGGCGGCGGCGGTTTCAGCCAGCGGGAACCGATGGGTAATGAGGCAGCGGACATCCAATTGGCGGGAGAAAACCAGCCGCGCCACTTCGTCCTGCAACGTGAAATCGGATGAGTAGCTGCCGAGCAAATCCTTTTCGTCCAGGCAAACGGAGGCCAGGTCCAAAGGAAAGTTGAGGGTTGAGCCGCCTTCGCTCCGCTTCGGCGCGCCGTGGGGTTGATCCCCCTTCGCCGAGGCTACGGAAGACAAGGGTTTGAGGGTTGGCGTGGCGCGTTTGGTGTGGGCAAACAATAAAATTTGTCCGCCGCCGCGCAACCAGGTTTGCGCCTGCCGCACCACTTCGTCGGAGGGTACGGCAATGACCGCGGCGTCTAGTCCGCAGCCGTGCGTGGCGCGGTGGATGAGGGCGCAGGTTAATGTCGGACCGGCGTCCCGCCTGTCTCCATCTTTAGATTTTTTGTGTTGCTCTCGAGTAAGAACCCGGCTGGAAGCCTGTCCTGCATTTAACACCCAGCGGGCGCCGAATTTTCTGGCGAGGCGCAGGCGCGATTCGAGCAGGTCGGTGGCGATGACTTGGGCGCCGGCGAGCTGGAGCAGCCGGGTGAACATGAGGCCGATCGGCCCCTGCCCGGCCACGAGCACGACGTCGCCACGCAGCAGCGACAATCGGCGGACAGCTTTGAGGACGGTGTTGACGGGTTCGAGCATGGCGCCTTCGGCAAAGGAATTTTGGGCGGGAATTTTCACGACGCCGGGCAGGACGAACGGCATGACGCGGACGTATTCGGCGTAACCGCCGCCGGCGGGTTGGAAGCCGGCGGTGATGCCGGTGCGTTTGTAAATCTCGCATTGGGCGAAGGCGTGATGCCGGCAAAAATGGCAATCGAGGCACGGGACATGATGGTGCAGGGCGACGCGGTCGCCGATTTTGAAGCGGCTCGCGAGGACGCTCGCCCCACCACCGATGCGGACGACGGTGCCGGCGGTTTCGTGGCCGAAGATGCGCGGCGGCGGCACGGTGCCGTACTGGATTTTTTTGATGTCGGTGGGGCAGACGCCACACACGGCGACTTTGACAAGCAGTTCGTTGGCGCCGATGCGGGGGACGGGGACAATTTCGAGGCGCAGGTCGTTCACGCCGCGATAGACGACGGCGCGCATGGTTTTGGGGATGTCAGGCACGGGGAAATTTTAACCACGAAACACACGAAAGACACGAAATTTTGACCACGGATGGACATGGATTTTTGACACGAATTGCACGAATTATCACAGATTGGAACCATCAAGGAACCAAGGCAAAGCCAAATTTAGCTGCAAAAGGGCGCAAACGCTTCCTCTTTTTTATCCGTGTCCATCCGTGTTCATCCGTGGTTTAAAAAATCAGCGAACCACGGCTCGGGGGGGCACGAAAATTCCATCGGCTGGCCGCGCCAGAGAAAGCGGACGGCGCGGGCGTGAAGCGCCTGGTGCGGCAAGATGAGCCGGGCAAGTTGCTCCGGCGTCAGGCGATTTTCGACCAGCGCCAGATATAAATCCTCGTCGCCGCCATAAAGTTTGTCGCCGACGATGGGATGGCCGAGGTGGGCGAGGTGGATGCGGATTTGATGTTTGCGGCCGGTGCGGGGAATTACTCGCAAAAGCGAGTAGGTTGAGGGTTGAGGGTTGAGAGTTGAGGGCGCAACGGGTGGGAACGCGCTGTCCACCCTCCGCAGTGGCTGTGCTACGGAGGACGGGCCGCGCGTCAAAGCTGACCAGCAGGTCGGCCCTACCAATGACCGGGAAAATCTTTGTTCGACCCAATATTCGGTTTGGGCGGGCGTGCCGTCGTGACGCACGCAATCCTTGATTGCCACGCGGCTGCGCTCGTCCCTGCCAAGCGGCACGTCAATCAGGCCGTGGTTGTCGCGGACGAGGCCGTGAACGATGGCAAGATATTCCTTTTGGACGACGCGGGTTTCCCAGAGTTTGCCGAGTTCACCGGCAATTTCAGAATCCTTGGCAATGATAACAATGCCGCTGGTTTCGCGGTCAAGGCGATTGACAAGATGAGGCGCGACTGCGCCAGTTGAGAGTTGAGGGTTGAGCCGTCTCCGCTCCGCTTCGCCGCGCCAAGAAGTTGAGAGCAAATAGAGGCGGGCGCGACCGATCAAGCTGGACATTTCGCCGGACTTTGTCGGGTGACAAACCAGTCCGGCGGGTTTGTTGACCACCAGCAGTCCGGCGTCTTCGTGGATGATGTCGAACAGGTTTTCCAAACGCGGGGAGATTTTAACCACGAACCCTCGCCAAATACACGAAATCTTAACCACGGATGGACTCCATCCTCCGTCCCGTAATACGGAACTACGGAGGACGGGCGGATGGACACGGATTTTTTCGGAAGCAATCCGCAGGTGACACGGATGATGTGAAATTATCGTTCGTGAACAGTGAGAAAGCTGTTTTCGCCAACGGATGAAAAGTTCCAGCGGATTTTGGGAGAATTCCGCGTCCATTGGAACCTTTCATCCGTCGGCGAGGCAGGTTTTGCGGCAGCAGTGGTCGTTGTGAGGCAAAGTCAGTTGGAGCCGGCGGACCCGCCTTCGCTGCGCTTTGGCGCGACAAGCCGCTTCGGCGCGGCAAGCGTCGGCGGCCACGAAACCAAGGCTAGGGCTGTTTGTCCGGCGGGGCGAGGAAGGTGTGCAGACCGTGCGGGAACCGGGGGGATTCCAGCCAGTCGGCGAGCAGGTGCAATTCCAGCGCGGAGAAGCCAATGGTGGATTTGCGGGTGAAGATGAGCTGCTCCGCGCCGGTTTGGGTGACGAAGGTGGTGCTGCCGCCCAGCAACGGCTCAACATTTTTCAACCATAAGGCGGCGGCGGAAGTGTCCGGCAGTTGAGGTTTGTGAAAAATGAGGCGGAATAACTGGTTGATGAAAAGGCCGTCTTCGATCCGGGCGCCGGTCTGCTCGGACTGATAATAAACCAAATTGGTGGGGCTGAGGACGGCGCGCAGGAATTCAGCAGGCGGCGGATTGGTATTGCCCTCCATGAAGGGAGCCAAACCGCCCAAAACATAGTCTTGCTGATTCACGATGCTGGGTTTGATTTGGGGCGAGAGGATGAGCGCACCGTTCCAGACAAGGCCGGGCAGATTGGTTGACCATTGAAAATAACCTTCGCCATTGGTGGCGAGCCAGGGATTGGCGTTTTGCACGAGGCGGCCGGCCAGTTGCGCCAACTGGTTGCTGGCCGCCGTCAGCGGTGCGGCAAAATAGGTCAGAAAGGGAACGCCCTCCTGCGCCCAAAAATAAGCCTGGTCCGGTGGCGGGGCGAGCTGGAGCTTTTGCCAGACGGGCAGGGCGGCCAGCCACGGGGCGAGACCGCGCACGGCGGTGAAGCCGGTCAACGGCTGGTGAATGAGATGGGTGGGAATTTCCCAAGGCGGCAGCGGCAAATCCAGCGGGCGGGAAAAACTGAATGCCCCACGGGTGAGGACATTGCCATCTTCGCCGGTGGCGGTGAGGTGAAGGCGGGACAGTGACGAGTGACGAGTGACAAGTGACAAGAACTGCGGGGCCAAGACGGCAAGGCGCGGCAGGTCGAGATCGGCTTCGAGCCAGAAATTGGTGGCGGAGGGCGCGTGGCCGCGGGCGATGCGGGCGGCAAATTCTGACAGCAAATCATTGGTGTCCTGTCCAAAGCCCACCAGCGTCCATTCGCCGACGCGGGAAAATTCGATCCGATCCGGCGCGTGCGATTGCCGGAGGACCCAGCCGTCCCCGACCGGAACCGGGTGGACACCGGTCAAGGTTTCCAACGCAGCAGCAAGATTCGTTCGCCACAACCGGGCACGGTCAGCGGGCAGACGGAGCGCGAGAAAAAGTTGAGGGTTGAGCCCCGAAGGCATTCGTGGTGCAGTTGAAGGTTGAAGGTTGGTCGGGGCGCGAAGTTCCAAATAGGATTCCGACGAGACGAGATCGTCCAGGAGCGGACGGAGCAGCGCGCTGGCGGCATTGGTCGCAACGCCGCCGGGCCAGCGGGAAAATTTGTCAAGGGTCTGCGCCGTCAGCGAGGCGGTTTGCGGCAGCCGCCACACGCTCATAAAATGCGCGGCGTTGGTATCGGTGCTGATCTGTTTCAGGCCCAACCAATGCAGGCGCGCCAGGATCTCGGTCGCCGGGGCGGCGGATAATTGCCCACCGGTCAACCCGGGCGGGAGCAGGAGCAACCCGAACAAAATACAACAGCGAAGGTTCATAGCGAGGGGACTTTAAGGCCAGGGCGCTGGAGTGAAAAGTTTAAAACTGCCGGGCGGCGCCCAGTGGGCTATAGCAGTTCAGTTAACAATTGGCACAGTTTAAAATGCCTCTGGGAAAAGCGGAGGAGGGCCGCCGCCCGTCCTCCGTAGCAG
>DLMG01000252.1:4754-24442 GCA_002479245.1 Verrucomicrobia subdivision 3 bacterium UBA7542
CAAGACGCTGTGCGCGACACGATAATTCCTGATATACGTGAAGCGTTTTGGAGTGCGCCATCCTCGCCCCTAATTCCCCGGCTGCGCGAGCATGGAATGCAGGCCGCAGGGGAATTGCGGGGATTCCAACCAGTCGGCGAGCAGATGCAATTCCAGCGCGGTGAAGCCGAGAGTGGATTTGCGGGCAAAAGCAAGCTGATTGGGTGCGGTGAGGCTGACGATGGTGGCGGAGGTGCCCAACCGGGGCACGAGCACGCCCAGCCAGTTCAGGCTGGCGGAATCCAGAGACATCTGCGCCTGACGGAGGATTTGACGCGCGGTTTGACCGAGTTCGAGACCGGAAGTAACCCGCGGTCCGGTAATTTCCCAATCGTAATAGACCAGATTCGTCCGGCTCAAAATGTCTTGAATCATTCCCGCCGGCGGCGGGCGGCGGTCAGCGACGCCAGTGTCGGGCAACAGTCCGGCGAACAACCAGCCGTCGGCACCAACCCCGGCGGATTTGATGAACGGCCGGATGGTGGGAAGATTTCCCCACGTGGCGCCGTTGGAGTCGGACGCGCGGTCCAAACTGATATAACCACGCGACGCCAGCCAGGGATTGCCCTTTTGCAGCAAAACGTCAGTTAGACCTGACACCTGATGGCCGGCGTCCGGGAGGGGAACAGCAAGATAGGTTTGGAACGAACTGCCTTCCAGCGCCCAGAGGTAAAGCTGGTCCGGCGGCGCACCGATCTGAAGGTCGCTCCACGTTTTCCAGGACGCCAGCCATGGTTGAATGCCGCGAACGGCGGTAAAACCTATCAATGGTTCGTGAATCAAATCCAAGGGAATGTGCCAGGGTTCGAGTTGTATCGGCAATGGTTCGCCAAAGGTCAACTGGCCGTGGACAATGACATTGCCGCCGTCACCGGTGACGTTGAAGGAAACCCGCGGCATGTTTTTGGGCAGAGTGGCAGCGCGTCCCAAAACGCCTGCGAGGCGCGCCGGATCGAGATCCGCTTCCAGCCAGAAATTGGTCGGCGACCCGGCCAGCGGTGCGGCATCTCGCAAAATGCGGGCAGTGATTTCGGCGAACAATGGATTTTTCTCCGGGCCGATGCCCACGACCGTCCATTCACCGATGCGGGTCAACGAAATGGTATTCGGCGCATTGGTTCTTTGAATCGTCCAGCCATGCCTGGCGGGCTCGGCGACCGCGAGGCTGCCGGTGAGCAATTCCGAGGCGATGGCCAGATTGGTTTCCCAAATCCCGGCGCGGAGGGCCGGAACGTGGATGGCAAAGCAGGCCTGGGAGGGTTTAGCATTGGTGGGGACGCGGACCTCCAGATAAACTTCCTCCCGCGCCAGATCATCGAGCAAAGGACGCAACACGGCGGCAGGAATTTGCGCCGCCGCCGCCTCGCCGAGCAGAAACCGCCACGCCCCGGTAGAAAAACGGTCAAAGGTTTGCGCCTGCAGCCGTGCCGTTTCCGGAAGCGACCAGACCCGGCTAAGATAGTAGGCATCGGCTTCCAGATCGAGCCGTCCTTTGCCCAGCCAATGCACGCGGGCAATGGTATCCGGCGACACCTCCACGACCGAAGGTGGAGGAGGAGGTTCGGATTTGCGGCAACCCAGTCCGAAAGCGATGGCGACTGCCGTCAACAACGCTGGAAAATTTTTCCCGAGATGCATGGCGCGCAGTCTAATGCCAGAAAACACAACGTTTCTCAAACAGAATAATCACCGTCCATAACCAGGGCGTGTCTGCAAAACGCGCGCTGCTGGGAAATGGGCGTGGATTTTGGCGGCACTTTTGGACTGCGCTGGCAGAGCATGGCGGCGACAGCGCTTTTTTAGGGAACCATCAAGTCGCCGGCCTGTCTCCAAAGCGGCGTCCCCCGAAAGCTTTCGGGGTTGCCGCCGTATCAGTCCAAGCTTTCCCTCCGCCGTTGTTATTTTGAATATACGCGCCAATCTCAAACCGTATTCGGCTGGAGTTCCAAACTTGCAGTTGGCTTTCGCGAGCCGTTACCATTCGTTCATGCGATCACAAAACCGCGGGTGGATGGTTCTGGCCTTGTTCTTCGGTTCCGGCGCGACCGCGCTCGTCTATGAAGTGGTCTGGTCGAAATTTCTCTCGGTGATGTTTGGCAGCACCATCTACGCGCAGACGGTGGTGCTCGCTGTCTTCATGGGCGGTCTGGCGCTCGGCAACCGGATTTTTGGCGGCCGGTCAGACCGGTTGCGGCAGCCGGTGAGGGCCTACGGCGTCCTGGAAATCGCCATTGGCATTTACGCCTTTTTATTTCCGGCCTTTGACCGGTTGATTGACCACCTGTTCATCACCCTGGGAACGCCCCTGGCCGGACACTCCGGGTGGCTGCTGGCGCTGAAAGGCGGGTTGAGCGCCGTGCTTTTGCTGGGACCGACGATTTTGATGGGCGGCACGCTGCCGTTATTGGCGGCGTGGCTGCAAAAATACTCCGCCGATGCCGGGCGCCGCTCGGCGCGATTTTACTCGGTCAACAGCCTCGGCGCGGTGGCCGGCGCGACGCTGGCCGGGTTCTGGCTGGTGCAAGATTTCGGAATGATCGCGACGTTGCAACTGACCGCCACCGTCAACGTGGTCATTGGTGTGAGCGCCATTCTATTGAGCCGGAGCGGCCGGTTGGAACGGCCGGTCGAGGCGGAGACCGTAACGACGGCGACTGCGCCGGAAGCGCCCGCCGCACCCGTTGCCTTGCGCTGGGCGGGAATTATCGTCGCTTTGACGGGCGCGGTTTCGATGGGATTGGAAGTGCTGGCGTCGCGTTCACTGGCGTTGATTTTTGGGTCGTCCCTGCAATCATTCGCGATCGTGCTGATGGCGTTCATCCTCGGCATCGGCCTGGGCAGCGCGTGGATTGCGTCGCCGCGCCGGAGCGGCAAAGCGGGCGAAAACATCCTCGTTCTGCTGCTGTGCGTGGCGGCGGCGTGGGTGACGCTGCTGGTGTTCAACATCGAACGGTGGGTGGATTTTTACCAGATTGCGCGCACCGGGCTGGGCCACACGGAGGTGGGCTATGTTTATCAACTGCTGCTGTCCACCGGCATCGCGCTAGTGATCCTTGGCGTGCCGGCGGCATGCGTTGGGGCGGTTTTGCCGCTGATGATCCGGGCGGTGTCGGCGGAAGGCCTGCCGCTCGGAGCGAGGGTCGGAGCGTTGCTCACCTGGAACACGCTGGGCGCAGTCGCCGGCACATTGCTCACGGGCTTCGTGCTGATGCCGGAGGTGGGGCTGCGCAACGCCTTTGGGGTACTGGCACTGATACTGGGATTGGCGGCGTTGATCATCGCAGGGCATCGTCGCTGGCGGATGGGGATGCTGATCCCGGCGGTCGTGTGCGGGTTTGCCATTTGCCTGTTCATTTTCGGCGACGCCGACTGGCAAAACGTGATGAGTTCGGGAGCGTTCCGGGTTTGGGAAACAAAGTTTGATCCCAGGCTGATGGGCCTGCGGAAGGAACATATCAAGATCCGCTTTTACGAAGATGCGCCGGACGCCACGGTCTCGGTGGAAGAGGTGGATGGCATCGTCGCCCAAGCCAGCCTGGGCCTGCGCATCAATGGCAAGCCGGATGCCGGCACGAGTTTGGATCTAAGCACGCAGTTTTTACTGGCCAACCTGCCGATGATGGTGAAGCCCGAGGCGAAGGACGTTTTCGTGCTGGGCTTGGGGTCAGGCATCACTGCGGGAGCCTTGTTGCCTTACCCGATTGAACGCATTGACATCGCCGAAAATTGCGCACCGGTCATCCGCGCCGCCCGGTTGTTCGGCGACTGGAACCGCCACGTACTCGACGACCCGCGCACCCACGTTGAGATTGAGGACGCCCGCACGGTACTCAAATTGCACCGCCAGTTATACGACGTGATCGTCACGGAACCGTCGAATCCGTGGACGGTGGGCATCGGCAGCGTTTTCAGCCGTGAATTTTATGAGCTGGCGGCCAGCCATCTGAAGCCTGGCGGGGTGGTGTCGCAATGGTTTCACGTGTATGAAATGAACGACACGGTTCTCAGGCTGGTATTGCGCACGTTTGGCTCCGAGTTTCCCTACATGGAAGTGTGGGATGCGCGGAATGGCGACATCATCATGCTCGGCTCGCGGCAACCGTGGCGCACCGGCCCGGAGGTGTTCCGGCAGGGATTTGCCATCAATCGGGTGCGGACGGACATGGCGATGATCAACATCAATTCGCCGGAAGCCCTGCTGGGCCGGCAAGTGGCCTCGCAACGCACCGGCTTTGCCATCGCGGGCGACGGGCCGATGCAAAGCGATTTGTTTCCGATTCTGGAATACGCCGCTCCGCGGGCCTTCTTCATGGGCGACGGCACCCGCCTGTTTGACCGGTTCGACGAACGCACGTGGCAGCAATTACTCGGGCCGCCGGAAAAGTGCGCGGCGCTCCACTCGCTCTCCCCACAGAACGCGCAGTATATCTTCAGCGATTTTTCGACGATTAATGGCGAGCTCTACGGTTGCCTCTTTGGTTACACCTCCAGCGCCGGCGTGCCGTGCGCCTTCAACACGCCGCGGCCCGCGCCACCGCCGGGGTCGGGCGGATCGGATTTGGATTGGGCGGAGAAAGCATTCAGCACGGGAAATTTAGCTAAAGCCCAACAATTGGCTGCCCTGGCATTGAAACAGAAGCCCGATGACACGATGGCCGGTTACGTCGCGCGGGTCATCAAGCGGGCGCAAAAAATGCGGACGGTGGACGACAAAACCCAGGCGACTCGTTAACTCCTTAAGCCCATGCAACGGCACAACGATTCATTATGGCGCAACGAATCTTGTCATTCTCCCGCGCCGTGAATTATTCTTCTCCGCCGTGAAAGAAAAGTGGAATCGCTGGCTGCCGTTTTTGTTTCTGGCGCTCTTCGCGTTGAGCCGCTGGCCGGGATTGTTCCCGCCGAACTTCAGCGCGGCAACGGCGCTGGCGTTCTGCGCGGGCGTCTATTTTGCGGGTGCGACGGCGTGGTGGCTGCCGCTGGGCACGATGCTGGCCACCGATGTTGCGCTCAACGTGTTTTATTATCACACCCGACCGGTGGGCGGCTACCTGCTGCTGAATTACGCCGTGTATGCGGCGTTGATCTGGTTCGGACGGCGGTGCGGCAAACGCGCGCGATTTCTTAGTTTGCTGCTGGCCGGTCTGGCCGGCGCGGTGATTTTTTATCTCGTCACCAACACGCTGTCGTGGCTGCAGGACCCGGCCTACGCCAAGACCATCGCCGGCTGGATCCAGGCGCTTACGACCGGACGGCTGGACGTGCATCCGACGACGTGGGAACTATTCCGCAACACGCTGGGGAGCGGCGGGCTGTTCACCGCGCTGTTTGTCGGCGCGGCCAAATTGACGGCCCCAGCCGAATCACCCGCGGAAAAGGAAGCCGGCGTGCGCGAGAAAGGACCCGAAAACGAAGAAACCCCGGAGGAGGCGAAAGCGTGACACGTGACGAGTGACGAGTGACATAACTTGCAATCGAACAACTTAATTTTACCCTGTCACCCGCCCCCCGCCCCCCGTCACTTTTTTATGAAGATTGGCGTCATCTCCGACACGCACGGTTTTCTCGACCCGAAAGTCCCTGAAATTTTCGCCGGCGTCAGTCACATCCTGCACGCGGGCGACATTGGCAACGATTCAATCATCGTTGAACTGGAAGCGATTGCCCCGGTCACCGCTGTGCTCGGTAACACGGACAGTTCGCCAACCTACCGGCTCACCGAAGTTGTCACGCTCGCCCGACGCAAATTTTTCGTTCACCACATTGTGAACCCGCACGCGCTGAAGGAAGAGTTCCAGCTCCGCATCGCGCGCGAGCGACCGGATGCCGTCGTGTTCGGCCACACCCACAAGGCTTTTTGCGAAACGATTGGCGGCGTGCTGTATTTGAATCCCGGCTACGCGGGCAAACCGAAGTTCGGAGCGGAACGCACCGTGGCCATTCTGCATTGTGGCGAAAAGGAGATCCGTCCAGAGTTTCTGCCGTTATAAACGTCAACCGGCACTGTCCGCCCCACCCGGTTTTCGTCCCGTCAGCCCGGCCAGGGCGCGGTCACACCACGGGGAGATTTTTGCGGCGACACCGGCGACCAACAAGGCGGTGACGGCGCCGGTGAACACGTCCATCGTGTAATGCGCGCGCAGCGTCAGGACCGCCGCCACCTCAAACAGGGCGACGCCAACACCGAGGACGCCCAGCCAGCGCCGGCCCAAGCGCGCCAGTTCGACCGCGCCAAACACGGCGATGGCCGTGTGCCCGGAAAAGAAGAGGTCGTTGGCCACGCCATAAGTCACCACGAGCGACGGGAGGCCGGGGTTGTGCCAGATCATTTCCTCCGGCGGCGGCAGGGCGCAGAGGGCCTGGCAAATTTGCCGCAGGGCGAAAAGCATCAACAGCCCGATGAACGGCCGGAAGGTCGGCCCGAAAATGGCGCGGCCCAGCAGAAAAAGCGCGAACAGGTCGATGCCGGCCGAACTCGCGATGAGCAGGCCGTTTGCCGCGCGCGGGTGGTCGAGCAGATACTGGTGCGCCGGCGCGGTCAGGACATGCAGCTCATCGCCGATGGCCTGCCCGGAAACCACCCGCTGGCCGATGAGCGATTGCGTCCAGAACCAGGCGGCCAGTCCCAGGACGACCAACAAGGCGCGAATCCACCACGGCGACGGAGCCGCGGCTGGTGTTGGGTGAATTTCCGGGTTCGGGTTGTTCATGGTGAATTCTCCGCGAGGGGCGTCGTTTCCTTCCCGCTCCGTTCGAGCATTGCCACCAGTTGACCGCGGATTTTTTCCATCAACGGGTCCGGGCCGCCACCGCGCTCGCGCACCGGGCTGACGGGCAGCGCCTCGCCGACCTCGATGATGGCATGAAGCGGCTGGTGGATGCGCGTGCGGTCGGTCAGGTCTTCTTCAAAGCGCTCGACGGTTTCCAGCAGCCGCTCGGCTGTGGGCCGTGAGCGGATGTAGTCCGGCGGATAACAGGAGAGCTGCTGGGCGAGGTCGAGATCGGCCAGTTCACGCCAGCGGCGGGCGCGTTCGGCCTCGTCAATTTCACCGCTGATCAAGTCGGGCAGGATGGCCATGCGCAGTTTTTTCACCCGTGCCACCACGTCGCCGTCCCCTTCGCCTTTGAGCCACTCCTTTTCCAGCGGCTGGAGCAGGCAGTTGATCAGGCGCCCGAGGCGCTCCGGCACATCGCCGGTCTGCGGCTGGCCGAGATATTCCAACTCCTTGAGGCAGAGCAGCGCTTCGCCGACCCGGTTGATCCGTTCGCGCAGCCGGCATCCGGGCGGCGGACGCCACGAAAAACGCGCTTCAATTTCCTCAATCACCGGCGTGAGTGCGGCTTCGAGGTCGCCGCGGAAAAGATAGCGGACAACGACGGGATGGATGACCACCTGCCCCGGCGGCGTGGCGGTGGCGCGTTGTTTGGCGGCGGTGTGGGCGATGAAAGCCGTGCCTTCCATCAAGTTGTTCAGCCGGTCATTCGTGCGGGAGACGACGCCCTCGGGAAAGAGCAACAGCGGACGTTCCGCTTCGTTGAGAATCCCCACGGCGGTCTTCAAGGCTTCGCGGTCCAGACCTTCGCGATAAACGCTGAAGGCGCCGATGCGCGGAAGCAGCCAGGTTTGAAAGCGGCTTTGCCTGAACAAGTGCCAGCTTGCCATCATGTAGAACGGCCGCCGTACCGCGAGCGACAACATCCCCAGCGTCATCGGGTCGCAAGGACGGCAGTGGTTGGAGGTGAGGAGAATGCCATGGCCGGCGTCGAGCGAGCGCCGCAGGTGCTCCACGCCGCGGCATTCAACGGATTCGATGCCGTGGCTCCGGTTCAAGTAGCGCGGCAGCCAGAGTCCAAACAACGCGTACCAGAACCGGTCGCGGTGCGGCGGCACGAACCGGTAGGGCTGGTCAATGACGATGTTCTGCATGGTGGTCGCCTCAAGTCTCAGTCGAGGATTTCATCGCGATTTCGCGCACTTGGCGCAGGTCCAGTTTGCCGGTGCCGAGCTGCGGGAAGGCGTCCACGCGGAAGAACTGGTCGGCGCGCGGCTTCCACAAATTCGGCAGATCACACCGGGAAAGCTTTTCCAGAACGGCCGGCAATTGCCCGTCCGCCAGTTTGTGCAAAACGACCAGGCGCTCGCCTTTTTTCTCGTCCGGCACGCCGGTGACGACAAACGTCTGCCCGGTTGCGCCGGCGAGTTCGTGGAGTTTTTCCTCCACCTTGATGTGCGGCACCATTTCGCCGCCGATTTTGCTGAAGCGGTTCAGCCGGTCCGTGATTTGCAGGAAGCCGTCCTCGTCAATCGCCGCCACGTCGCCGGTGACATACCAGCCATCGCGCAAAACTTCGGCGGTTTTTTCCGGGCGGCCGAGGTAGCCCTGCATGACGTTTGGCCCGCGCACGAGCAGCAGACCGGGCTGGCCGGTGGCCAGCGGCGCCTGAGTTTCCGGGTCAACAATGCGCACGGAAACGCCGGGCAAGGGGTGGCCGATTTTGCCGCGCTTGGCACCGACCTGGCGAAAACCGGCGGATCGGAAGTCCAGGGTGTTCACCGCCACCGCCGGCGCGCACTCGGTACAGCCGTAACCTTCGAGCGGACGGATGCCAAATTGCTCCTCGAAGGCCATTGCCAGCCGGTCCGGCAATTTCTCCGCCGCCGTCATGACCACACGCAAACTGCCGAAATCTTCCGCCGAGCAACTGCGGAGGTAGAGTTGCAGGAACGTTGGGGTGGCCAGGAGAAATGTCACGTTGTATTCGCGGACGAGCGGCCCGATGCTTTTGGCGTCGAGCGGATTCGGATAATAGACCACGCCGACGCCAAGGATGGCGGGCAGACACAACGTGCCGGTGAAACCAAACGAATGGAAGAACGGCAGGATGCCGAGAAAGCAATCGCGGTGACTCACCCCAAACACCTGCTCCAGCTGCTCGATGTTCGAGCCAATGTTGTAATGGCTCAGCATCACCCCCTTGGGATCACCCGTGCTGCCGCTGGAGAAAATGACAGTGGCGAGGTCGTCCAAGCCGGTTTTCTTTCGGGCGCCCAGCACCTGTTGCAGCACACGATCCGGAACCGAGAAGGCCAAGACGAAGGCAATGAATTTTTCAAGCGGGCCTGGCCGGCTAAATTGGGAGTCTGCCTTTGGCGGCAACGCGCCTGGAGCGCCGGCCTCCGGCCCGGCAGGTGGCGACTCCGCATCCGTTTCACGCCGGGTCGGAGACCGGCGCTCCCCACCCGCCACATCCTCCAGATAAACCGCTGCGCACGGCACCTTGAGCTTCAGTTTGTCCAGAAACCCCTTTGACGTGACGACGGTTTTGATTTCGCACTGGCGAATGCAGGAGGCGAGCGTTTCTTCGGAAACGGTGTAATTCAAATTCACCGGCACTTTGCCCATCAGCATCGCCGCAAAATTCACCAGCGCGCCCGGCACCGAGGGCGGCAAAAGCAGCCCGACCATTTTCTGGCCCGACCAGACTGGCTTCAATCGCCGCGCGAGGAAAACCGTTCGCACCAGCGCCGCGCCGAAACTGACCTTCACGTTCTGCGCGTCACCCATTGCAAACCGGAACGGATGCCGGCGCGCGGCATGCACCAGGGCGATGGGCAGCGAACGCATCCGTGCCTTTCGGTTCCGCCACGCCTCAACGAGAAGTTTCTGCACTTCGGAGCGCACTTCGAATGGCGTCGCCGTGTGCGGCAACGGCCGGCCATAGTTGATGGTGACCGGATACGGCAGCCGCCGCGGCAGTTTCCACAGGAACCGGCCCTTTTGAAAACTGAAGATGCTGCCCCACACACCATCAAGGCCAACCGGGATGATCGGCGCCTCGACGTCCTTCATGATGCGCTCGAAGCCGCGCCGGAACGGCAACATCTGGCCGATGCGCGTAATCTGCCCCTCGGCAAAAATGCAAACCACGTCGCCGGCACGTATGGCGTCGCTGGCGGTTTGCAGCGCCTGGATCATTTCGCGCGGGCGCTGTTCGGAGGAGATGGGAATCACGCCGAGGATGCGGGCAAACGGCTTCATCCAGCGCTGTTCGTAAATGTCCTTGAACATCATGAACCGCACCTGCCTGTCGGTCGAAGCGAGTAGCAGCAAGGCGTCCACGAACGAAACGTGGTTGCAAACAAAGAGAGCGCCTCCCTTTTCGGGTATGTTATCGCGGCCCTGGATGCGAATCCGGTAAATCGTCCGCGTAAGCACCCAGAGCACAAAGCGGAGCAATGAATCGGGCAGCAACACCACTGAATACACCAGCGCCGCCAGGGTCATCGCCGCGCCGGTGAGAAAAATCATCCGCGTGTCATGCGGCCACTGGCGGAGCAGGTAATAAACGCCGGCCGCCAGAAAACTGCCGACGCTGGAAATCAGGTTGGCGGCGGCGAGGATGCCTGCCTTGTCCTCCTTGCGAGGCCGGTGCTGCATGATGGCGTTGACAGGCACCGCAAAAAATCCGGCGGAAAATCCCAGCGCGGCCAGGTGCCAGAACACGCCGGAAAAACCGAGTTCGGGCCGGGCGAGCAATGCGGAAAACGTGGTCATCCCGACCAGCCCGAGTGGTACGAGGCCGTATTCGATTTTGCCGCCGGACAGATAGCCGGCCGCGACACTGCCGACGCCGATGCCGATGGACAATCCGGCCATGAGGTAACTGAGGTGCGCCTTGTCGCAGAGCAACGCGAACCGCCCGTGAGTGAACAGGTTAAGGAAGAGCAGCGTGGCCAGAAACCAGAAAAATGTGTTGCCGATCACCGCCAGGCGCAGCACGCGATCGCGCCGGATGAGGCGCCACTGGGTAAACAACTCGCCGGCAAAATTGAACCGCAGCGGATGCGCCGGGTCGGCCGCCGGCACCCGCGTGACGGCGCAACCCGTCAGCAACCCGAAGACCGCGAGGCCCATCAGCACCACGCCCGCCACCGCTGGCCGGCCCTCAAAAGCGGACGACAACAACCCGCCGCCGACCGTGCCCAGGATGATGGCAAGGAAGCTGCCCAGTTCGAGCACCCCGTTGCCCCAGGACAGTTTTTTCTCCGGCAACAGCTCCGGCAGCGACCCATACTTCGACGGTCCAAAAATGGCGCTGTGAGTGCCCATGAAAAACACACACAGCAGCACGACCCCGAGGGTGTGACTCGCCAGTCCCAAGGTGGCCAGGGCCATGATCAGAATTTCCAGGAACTTGACCGCCACAATCACGTTGCGTTTGCTGAATCGCGTGGCGAGCGAGCCGCCCAACATGGAGAAAAAGAGAAACGGCAGCATCAGCAGCGCCATGGTCAGCGACGACAGCCGGTCCTGTTCCGCCTCGCCCATCCCGAGGCTGATGCCGATGAACAAGGCCAGTTGCTTGAGCGCATTATCGCTGAAGGCGCCTTGAAATTGCGTAACGATGAGCGCCCAGAAGCCGCGAAGGCTTGATTCGGATTGCCGGCTGATGTCTTTTGGTTCAGTCACAGCGGCAAAACTAACCACTTGCGCACCGAACTGTGAATTGAAAAACTTTTGCCCGGCATCGATTGCAGCAATGGGACGGAAGAAAAGATTAGTATCCGGCTCCGGCATTTGACCGCAGATGGAGGCAAATACGCGGGTACTTCCTGTTTTTTTTGAAACATTTCTCCGGCCAGTCGAATATTGGAGAATATCGGGGAAATATCCCGCTTGAGCCTGATAAACAACACAAGTTGTTCTTTAAGGCAGAGCAAGGTGCAGTTTGGTCAATTTTTTGGCATGAACGGTGCTGTTTTTCTTAAGTTCAGTAAGGGTGCCTGTGGCCGGAGTTGTGCCCTTAGAGCCATGAAAGTCAATAGAACAATCCTTTTTGTCGAGGACGACGCCGTTGTGCTGACGACGTATCGGAATCTGCTCCAGCGGGAGGGATTTCGCATCGAGTCTGCGCAAGATGGGTTGGAGGCCCTCAAGGCTCTTTCTCAAGCCACGCCCGATCTGGTCGTGCTCGACCTGATGTTGCCCAAGTTCGACGGTGCGGATGTGCTAAAATTCATACGCGCCGACCCCCGGCTGAAAAGCGTTCCAATTATTATATTTTCTAACGTTCAAATTACAGATTTTGCTGAGGATGCGATAACCAGACAACTGCGCAAAACCGATTGCACGCCCTCCATACTGGTTCAAACCATCCAGGAAATGTTGATTGCCTCGCCCGGCGACGTCCCCAATGCCGACAAAGCTGTTCGAACTGATTACGCACCCGCAATCAAATTACACATGGCCAACGACAGTTCGGCTGATGAGCACAACGATGACGCGACCGAAGCGCCCGCCGACGAAACTTCACCCACAAAAGGGCGTGCGGACTTTTTAAAAGACGCGCCAGCGGACATCGCGAAGGTTCGCGAGCATTGCCTCGCATATATTAAGGCGCCTACTTCTACAGCCAAGCTGGAGCCGCTCTCTCAGGCAGTGCATTCCCTGAGCGCCAACGCCAGCAAAGCCGCTTGCGGCCGCGTAGCGTTGCTGACGAAGGCGTTCGACATGTTGCTCTCTAAAATCGCGTCCAAGCCTGCGCGAGTAACCCCTTCCATACTGCAAACTCTGGCTGAGGCGGCGGATTGTCTGGGTCTTCTGTTGAAAAGGGACGAAGCTGGTTCTACCGAAGCGGCACCAAGGGCCAAAGTGCTGGCTGTGGACGATGACACCGTATGCAACCACGTGATCGTCAACACGTTGAAACGGGCCAACCTCGACATCGTAAGCGTCGAAGACCCTTTGGAAGGCCTGAAACTGTTGCAGACCAACCATTACGACTTGGTGCTGTTGGACATTGACATGCCCAAGCTGACTGGCTTTGAAGTGTGTGAGAAATTGCGCGCTTTGCCTCATTATAAGACAACGCCTGTCATTTTCGTCACTGCCCATAGCAATTTTGGGAACCGTACGCAGGGGGTGCTAAGCGGCGGCAACTATTTCATCACCAAACCGGTTGACCCATTGGAACTGGCACTCAAAGTGACCATTCATCTGTTCAAGGCCCAGGTGCAACATGCTGGCACGCCACAACCGGAAGCTAAACCAGAAGTCAAACCACAAGCAGCCAAGGCCCCAGAAGTCGCGCCCAAACCTCCGGTTCCGACTCCAGCCAGCCAGCAAATGAACAGCAACGCCAGCATGAACGGCAACGCCAGCATGAATGGCAACGGCAGCATGAATGGCAAGGCGAAGAACGGTGATTCTTCCGGTGTGCCACTGCCCAAAGCTCAACCACGACCGGCCACTACCTCGGAAGCTGCGCCCAAACCCGCGCCGCCAGTGCTCAAATCCGCGGCCCCGGTTCCAATCAATCCGTCCAAGAACGGCAGGGGGAACAACATGCCAGCCATGCCCGCTCTGAGTGTGGCGCCACTGGTGCCGCCGCCAAGCATGGCACCTTCAGTCAAACCACGTGCAGCCAATATCTCAAAAGTCATGCCACCCCTCAGCGTGGCCCCCAACCTCGACGAAACTGGCACGCTGAATGTTACTAAATTGTCAGGCAGCAGAAATCGAAACAACATTATGAACAACGAACAAGACGAAACATTCGAAAAGATCGTCGTCGCAGTGGTGCGAATCATCTTCGGGGACGATAACTTGACGGAAATGAACGTCCGTCTGGTGCGCATTGCACTGGAGCGTTACAACGTCCATGAGGTCATTAATTCTCCTGTCGTAGCGTAAGGGGTTGTATCATGGATTTGCGCCGTCAATTCCGCCCGCGAGGGGAATGCGAAATGCGTTGCACTCAATCGCAAGATTGGGAGCAATCGCCCTGCCTGCTTCATGGAGTCCATAATGTTTCTGCCCACCCTGCTTGCTGCCAGCTTGAGTTCCCGGGAACACGCACACCCTCCCGTTAAAATATAACCAGTGTCCAGCCAACCTTCAGCGGCCCAAAGTTGTTAGCGAACAGTGTTTTTCATTGCTTCGGCGTAGGGTTTGCCGTCCACAAACACTTCCTTGACGCGCCCGCGTCCGGACGCGGGCACCACCACCTGCGCGGTGAGTTTGCCAGCCGGGTTGCCCGTGCCTTCGGCGACGTAAAAGCGTTCCAGTCCGTATTCAACGTGAATGGGATTGGTTGATGCATTCCAACGCGGCCAGGTGCTTTTGCCTTTCAACAAAACTTCGTCCGCCGCTGGCGTGAACTGGTTCGTGCTCGCCTTGACCACGACGTAAAACTGGTTCGTCGCTGGCGCGAGCGCGACAAAGACTTTTGTATCGCGGGGCAAATCCTTTGTCACCGGCGGCGAAAACAAATTCATCGGCACGTCGCTGATTTTGTAGTTCAGGATGAGATAATCACCCTGGAGCAGGTCGCGCGGGTCCACGCGCCTCGTTTCGAGCAGGATGATTTTGCCGTTGGCTAGTGCATGTTCCTGCACGGCGACCGTGCCAAGCAGCCACGCACTTTGGAGCGCAAGAATGAGAATGAGCAGTTTGAGTTTCATGGCTGATTTTTTCCAGGCATTGTGTTCTATTCCGTCAACTTTTTGAAATCCGGGTCGCTGTACAGGTTTTTGAAACCGGCTTCCTTGACGGCCTCGGCCTTGAGCGAAGGTTGCAGTTCGATGGCTTTCTTAAGGTCGGCGAGCGCGTTGGTTTTGTCACCTTTCCCGGCATACGCACAAGCACGACTGTAAAGTGGATCGGCCCACTTGGGAGCGAGTTCGATGGCTTTGTCACAAGACTTAATCGACTCGTCATACTTCCCCAATCTGTTCAGAACGCTGCCGCGGTCGTTCCAGGCTGCCTCGTGTTTCGGATTCAGCGCGATCGCCTGATCAAAAGCTTTCAACGCCTCGGCATCGCGCTTCAGCGCCACAAGCATCTCTCCCTTGCCAACCCAATTGCCGCTTTCGTTCGGCTGAAGCTCGGTGAGTTTCTCAAAAGACTTCAACGCTTCCCCGGGCCGGTCTGTTTCAGCTTCAGCCATGGCCTTGCACAACCAGCGTCGGGGATCATCGGGTTTGGCTGCCACCCAGTTGTCCAAGACTTTCGCTCCGTCATTCACCCGATTCAATTGCACGAGACTGATGTATTGTCCGAGCGCCGCCCGTTCGTTGTCAGGCTGAAGTGCGGAAGCCTGCTCGAAGGCTTTCAAGGCCTCACCGGGCTTCTGGTGGTTAATCAATTGCGTCCCTTTGCGAACGTATGTATCCGCGGAATCCGCGTTTGTGCCCGTTGCGGGAGCATTTTGTCCCGACGCGGCGGCAGCCAGCAACGTGCTGCACACAGCCATCAGCCATAGTTTGTTTTTCATAGTCATGTTCCTTTCATTGGTTTTGGTTTCAAAATTTCCCGCCGGTTCGTGACATGATCCTTTTCATTTCAGGTATCCCTCCAGACGCTTGACGAGCAGTTGGTCGCAGCGGTCGCGGGAAATGATCCCGATGCTCTGGTAATCGGGCTGATGCGAGTTCTGCAAATCCACAATCACCCATTCGCCCTTGCGGTCGCACACGACGAAATGCACGAAGCCCTGCTCCGCGTTTTGTGGATTGAAAACGTAGTCGGCGTAAAGCGCGTAGTCGGCCGCCGGCGGATGGGCGCGGACATAATCCCGGAACTCGCGCGCCAGATCCCACAGCGTCTTCAACTCGTTCGGGTCGGCCTGCGATGCTTTGAGGAGAACTGTCGCGTCGGCCGGGACGGCCTTGCACAAGCCTGCTTCGTTGAGCAGCCGCACGATGTTGGTCGCGCTGGGAAGGCTGGTCTGGTTCCCGCCAATCCGCGCGGGATAAATCAGCAGCGTCGCGCCGGGCAGCGCCTGTTTCATCGTCTGCTGGCGTTCGGGCAGCGCGGCTCTTTCATTTTCGGGCGGCAGACCACTGCGCTGATCCAAGAGGGCCGCCAGCTTGCCCGGTTTGGCCGCCTTGGCCGTTTCGTCGTTGAGTCCGAGTTGCGGCCCTAACCGTTCGACGAGCAGAACGGAGAAGGTCATCGGATCCCGATCTTCGATTTTTTTTAACGCTTCGTCCTGCATCGTCAGAAAATCGGTCCAGACGACCGCGCCGGTTTGATCTACGACGACCGCGCGCAGTTCATTCAATCCCGTTTTATGATCGCCGTTGTATTCGGCGTAAAGCGCGTAACCGGTGGTAATCGGATTGGTCTTCACAAATGCACCAACATTCGTGGCGAGACTTTCCCAATTCGTTGCCGCCGGGGTGAACGCCGTTTTCCCAAGCTCAATGTTTCTCAATCCCTGCTGTTCGAGCAGCACGCCGACCACTTCGGTCACGCGATCCCACGGCTTGCCCGCCAGGCGCACGGGGAGGATGGTCAGCGCGCCGTCCGGCCCCTTGGACTTCATCAATTCCAGCCGCTGCTGCTCCGGCGCGATGCCGGCTTGCGATTCAGCGGCGATGGCGGAACGGCCAAGGCACACCGCGAGCAGGGCCATTGCCACCGGCAAGGCCAGCGCGCGGAACGAACTGTTTGTTTTGATTGGATTTTTCACACTTTTTCTCCTGTGGTTTGCGATTTGATTTGTTTCATCAAGGTGCGGCGTTTCTTTTCGAGATAAACGCCGAATACAATCAGGAAAATGCCTGAAATCAAAAACATCACACCCGTCCGCGCCATGGAGCCGAACAGGTCGAAGTAAGCCGCGACGATGTCTAGTGCGATGAACACGACCCCGAGGTTCACGAGAAACGGAGAACGTTCCTGGAGGCCGACCTGGATTTGCAGCAGGCAAAAGACAAAGAGCGCCAGCGAACCAACCAGGTAGCTCCACGATTCACCCCCAAAATAGTGGCATGATTCGCCGGTGTGATCCAACTGCCAGCAGCCGAACCAGACCGTGGCCATGAAAACCGTCATGCCCAACAGCGCACCGAACCAGGTCCAGCGCCATTGACTGGTAAGCGCACGCAAATTTCTGATTCCGGCTGCGAGCGGCAAAAGCGCGAATAGGCCGAGCGCGGGGAAGGCCCATTGGCGGATATCGGGATTCCCCCAGCCAAAGAAATCCTTCCACGTTAGCGGATAGACGAAAATCAGAAATGCGAACAAGCCAAGTTTTTCCGTCACGCCGGCAAATACAGAAAACGGCGTGCGCCGCAAACAATAACCCGCGCCGAGATAAACCAGTCCCAACAGCGCGTAAAGCAACACCTGCCGGTCCGACTCGCAATAAATCAGACCGCCGCGCTCGTTGACCTCGAAACCGAACCAAATCCCGAACGCAATCAAAAGCAGGACGTGCTGCGCCTTGGAACGCAACAGCCACGGCAGCGCGGCGATGCCAATCCACCAGAGCAGGAACGCGTTCGGCGGGCGCGAGACAATGTTGTAAATCTGGCCGATGAGCGCGATGTTGGCGAGAAACAGGCACGAGCCGATCAGGTGCAACGCCTCGCCGGTCTTCCGGTATTTGCCCTGCACTTCGCGCCCGTCCTCCGTAGCAGGGCTACTGCGGAGGGTGGACAGCCACCAGCCACCCGCGTGGAAGCCGAGCATGAGCACGAGACCGGCGGCAATTTTCACGCCGCGCGGGATGTCGTTCCAGTGCGCAGCAATCAGCAACGTGATTCCCGCCGCGATGAGCACGGCGCCGATGATGGAGACGATGGCGAGGAAATTGCCGCCGCCGTCCTCCTTGAGCTGGAAGTGTTCGACGATTTTTTGCCGCTGCTCCTCCGTGATGAGGCCGGCGTCGTGAATTTTTTCGATGTCGGTGGTTTTCATATTTCCCATGCATTGTTCCGCCTGATTTCCCAGCCTGATTGATAATGACTACGGGCTGATGCCGGTCGAGATGAGGCACCGCTTTTCCACCAATGCGCTGTTGGGAAGATAGCGGATTTTGATGGTAACTTCGCCGTCCTCGGGCAGAATGAACCCATAACCCACCCGTCTGGAAAAATCATCTTTTGCCTCGTCCGGCTCCGTGCCAGTTTTGTAAAAGCCGTTGAAACTGGCAGCGTTTCCCCCGGCGTCCAAATCTTTGGCGAGCAGGATTGGCTGATCGGATGCTTCGCTGAAGAAAGCCACGGAGGTAATGGTCGTGCCTTTGTTCGCAAGGAAACTGGCCACCCAATGGTCAGGCTCCGGGCGGGCGGCGGGCTGGTTGGTCAGAGAATGAGAACTCGAATGGAAAGGCTTAAATTTGATTTTCACGGGTCCGACGGTTGTCACCTGGCCGGCCTTAATGGCAACATCAGATTTCAACTCACTTTTCTCCCCGCTCGTCGGCGCAAAGGTGAGCATCACTTCAGCGGTCACGCGAGTGGCGGCGCGGGCGGGCAACCGCGCGCTTCTAAGCCTTACGCCAAAGCTGCCGGGTTCCTTTGCGGTCAAAGTCTCCAAAGGCCGGTTGCCCGAAAAAAAGTCGTCTCCGAGTTTGGCGGCGGCATTCGTGAATAAATCCGTGCCGGCATCATCCTTGAAGGAGATGAGCTGGCACCTGTCCCCCAGCAACCTCAGGGATGGTGAAGCTGCGGGCGTGATTTTAGCCAGCACCACGGTCCCGGCCTGTTCTTTCCAAAAGCCAAAGTCATCGAACGGGTTTATCGCATTGCCGAAAGCGTCCCGGCCCAGCTTGGAGACCGTCAGGCTCAACACCTCCACACGCATATCCGTGTCCGTTGTGTTCACAATTGCCGTTTGGTTCGTCGTTGGGGATTTGGAGTCAGATGTTCCGGCAAGCACTGGCAACACCACGACTGCGCCTAAAAGCAATGCCGCCAAGCCAGCAGGCTGCCAGCTCCAGAATTTTTTATGGTTGGTTTTCATGTTCATATTTTCTCCGGGTTGTTGTTGTTGTGAACCAAATGGCCGCGCCGTGCGGTTAAATTATCACGCCGCCAGCGTGTGCTCCCGCCGCGCCGCGCGCCGGCCAAAATGCGGCGACGTTTTCAACCTGCGTTTGAAATTTGACCGCCGCTCCTGCGTTTCCCCGGCGGAATAAAGTTGTTTCGCCAGGCCAAGGAAGCCGCTTTGCAGTTCGGCGACACTCATGTTTTTCGGCTGAAAGTTGATGTCGAACAACGTGCAAAGTTCCCACGCGCGGTCGCGGAGGATGCGGCCTTCGCGCTTGAGCCGCGCGTAAAGCGGCGTGCCGGGAAACGCGGTCATGAACGTCACCTGCACTTCGTAGAGCGCGGAGTCGCGCACGAAATCCAGTACGTCGTCGAACACGTCGCGCGTGTCGCCGTCGAGGCCGAGGATGAAACAGCCGTTGACGGTGATGCCGTAGGATTGAATCTTCGCGATAACGGCCTTGTAAGAATCCTGCTGCCGCAATTTCCAGTTGGATTTCAACTCCACGCCGTCGAGGCTGGCGCGTCGCGGACTTTCGAGACCGATGAGGACCTGCTGACAGCCGGAATCACGCATGAGGCCGAGCAGTTCATCGTCCCCGGCCACGCTCAAGTCGGCCTCGGTGAACCAGCGGAGTTTTTCCTTCGCCAGCTCGCGCAGAAGTTTTTTGTAGTGCTCGCGATGGACGAAGCTGTTGTCGTCGGCGAACTCAATGAACGGGCGCGGCCAGATTTTTTTGATCTCACGGATCTCGGCGATGACCTTCTCCACCGGCTTCACCTTGTAGCGCGACGTGAGCAGGATCGAACTGGCGCAGAACTCACACCGATGCGGACAGCCGCGGCTGGTCTGGACGGTGAGGCGGTT
>DLMG01000010.1:0-848 GCA_002479245.1 Verrucomicrobia subdivision 3 bacterium UBA7542
CGCCGCGTTGTGACTTTGATCCGTGATGAAATCAAACTCGAAGACTATGAAGCCAAAGCCCAACTCATCGAATTGCCGGACGGCCACGGCGGCACGACGCGGCTGGGCATCATTGATTTGCCGTCATTTTACGCGACGGTTGATTTGCCCGGCAACACCGAACATTCGACGGCCAAAAGCATAACCGCCGATGTCACGCGCCTGATTAAAAAACTCAAATCGGAAAAGGCCGCCGGCATCATTCTCGATTTGCGCAGCAATCCCGGCGGTTCGCTCGAAGAAGCCGTCAAGTTCACCGGCCTTTTCATCAAAGACGGCCCGGTTGTGCTCGCCCGTTCTTCGTTCGACGGTCCGGTAAATGTGGATAGCGACACTGATTCTTCCATGCTTTACGACGGCCCGCTCATCGTGCTCGTCAACCGTCTCAGCGCATCCGCGGCGGAAATCGCCGCCGCCGCATTACAAGATTACGACCGCGCGCTCGTCGTCGGCGACATTTCCACCTTTGGCAAAGGCACGGTTCAGAATTTGAATCCGCTGCGCCCATTCTTCGTCAGGCCGGCCACCGCGTCCGCGACCAATGATCCCGGCACGGTCAAAATCACCATCCGCAAATTTTATCGCGTCAGCGGGGCTTCGACGCAGTTGAAAGGCGTGATGCCGGACCTCATCCTGCCGGACGTGTTGAATTATTCGACTCAATTTGGCGAATCCTCGCTCGAAAATCCGCTGCCCTGGGACACCATTCCGAGTGTCAATTACTCCAAATTGCATTTGGTGCAACCGTATCTCGATGAATTACGCCGGCGTTCGAGCGCGCGCACCGCCACGAATCAGGATTTCATTTA
>DLMG01000010.1:935-3522 GCA_002479245.1 Verrucomicrobia subdivision 3 bacterium UBA7542
GAACGCGAACGTTTGAAAGAACGGCAGGAAGCCGATGCCCGCCAGAAAACACGCGATCAGGAACGCGCTGCGCGCAAAGCGCCGAACATGAAAATTTATGAATTGACCGTCGAAAAAGCCGATGATCCCGGGCTTCCGCCGCCGGTCGGGGAAACCAATACCATGACCGCAAACAGGTTGCCCGCAGGCAGAAATTCGACGTCAACCGCGTCTTCAAAGGTGGCCGACGCGCCGAAGTCACCTGACCCCATGCTGGACGAAACGGAACGGATTCTTGAAGATTACATTTTGCTTTTGTCGTCGAAACAGATTTTGATTGCCAACTAGTGAAAACCCATGAAAACCTTTGTTGCGTTTTTTTGTTTGTTGTTCGTGGCCAACGGCGTCCTGGCCGATGTTTATTCGGCGGCGATCCGGCAGGCCAAAAGCGTCGCCGCCAATGCCAGCAGTACGCGGCAGGACAATCCACCGCCGCCGGTTCAGCCACCGCCCGCTTTGCCGTCGCAAACCAATTCGCCACCGGACCCGGTGCTCGAAGCCACCCGGCAAAACATCGCCGCCCTCCATGTCGATTTTGACGCCTTCGGTGACCGGGCCGACACCAACTCGGCCGCCGCGCAAAAGCCGTCGCTGATGAGTCATCTGACGGCGGCGGCCTCGGGCACGAAACCGTCGCCCACGTCCATTTCCAAACTGGCGGATGACCTGATGACAGCATTGGCTGGAAATGAAAAACTGCGCCAGCAACATCTAAAACTGGCGCAGGATGTCCATGCCATCTTCAACAGTTCGCATCTTTCGCCGGCGCAACAGCAGAAAATTTTCGCCGACGTCCAAACCCTTTTGCAAAACGGCGGAGTGGCGCCGGACGATGCCACAAACATAGTCAACGACATCAAGACAATTGCAACCGAGACCAAATAAGCGCATTCACCGGATGGAATGTCCGGTTTGCAAAAAGAAAGGCGACTGGTTGGCCGGGGCGGACGGCCCGTTTTGTTCGCACCGCTGCCAGTTGATTGATCTTGGCAAATGGCTCGGCGGCGAACACGTGATTTCCGAACCGTTGCGCCCGGAGCATTTTGAAAAATACGCCGGCCTGCCGCCGGGCGACCATTTGGATTTGCCGGAAGCGTAGGGCGGGCTGCAATTGTTGAATTTGAAAAACATCCAACAACCAACATTGAACATCGAACGTCCAATGGTTACCGCGCGCGGTTTCATTGGATGTTGGGTGTTGGATGTTCGATGTTCGATGTTTCCAATTTGAAAATGAAACCGGCGCTTTGCATTTTAGCTGTTTTCGCCACGCTGAATTTGACTGCGCTGGCACAAACCCCCAATGTCATGAATACAAACAAAACTGAATCCGCCACGTTTGGCGGCGGCTGCTTCTGGTGCATGGAAGCCGTCTTCGAGCGGCTGCCCGGCGTCAAATCCGTCGCCAGCGGATTTGCCGGCGGCCACACCGCCAACCCTACCTACGAACAGGTGTGCACCGGCACCACCGGCCACGCCGAGGTGACACAAATCGAATTTTATCCTGCGAAAATTTCCTATGAGAAACTCCTCGACGTTTTCTGGCAGGCGCATGACCCGACCACGCTGAACCGGCAGGGCGTGGACGAGGGCACGCAATACCGCTCCATCATCCTTTATCACAGCGAAGCGCAAAAACTCGCGGCGGAAAAATCAAAGGCTGGGGCGCAAAAAAATTTCAAGCACCCCATCGTCACCGAAATCGTGCCGTTCGTGAAATTTTACCAGGCCGGGGATTACCATCAGGAATACTACGACAATAATTCCAATGCGCCCTACTGCCGGATGGTCATCGCGCCCAAACTTGAGAAGCTGGAAAAGGCAGAGATAATTCAAAGCCAGCCGCAGAATGAAACCGGGCATTGAAGTTTAAAGTGGGCATGGCAATGAACCTGTTCCTTGCAAAAAAATGGCCGCCTTTTTTGTTGCTGGGGATTGCCGCTTTTTTGGTCTGGGGACACACAGTGACATTTGACTTCGTATGGGACGACGGATTTTTTATCCGTGATCTGCCAAGTGTTCGCTCACTGAAGCACGTCCCGGAAATGTTCTATCGGCTTGATGCCCAGGCGACCCATCCGAATGATTTCCGGGTTTTCCGGCCAGTTCGCACCTCGCTCTACGCGCTGTTGCATTTCTTGGGCGGCAAGGAAACGCCGCAACCGTGGATTTACCATCTGGCCAACGTGCTCGGGCATGGTGGCACGGCCATGATGCTGTTTGCGGCATTGACGCTGCTGCTGCCGCGATGGCGCAATGGTTTCACGGAAGAGGAAACGCGACGGTGGTCTTTTTTTATCGCGCTGGCATTTGCCGTGCATCCGGTCGTTTCGGAGGTCGTTTGCTGGGCCAAGTCGCTCGATGATATTCTCGCCGCGTTTTTTACACTCGCCGCGTTGAGAGAACTGCTGCTGCCGCCGGGAAACAAGACGGCACACTGCCGCGGCCTGCTTTTCTTTGCGCTGGCAGTCTATTCCAAGGAATCCGCCGTGCCGTTCGTAGTCGTTCCGCTCGTGATCTTTCGTAAAATTCATCATCTCGGCTGGAG
>DLMG01000010.1:3664-10585 GCA_002479245.1 Verrucomicrobia subdivision 3 bacterium UBA7542
GTCATCGGGCGCAGCAGCCAGACCGCCCCGATTTCCGGCAGCTACGGACAAACGCTGATTGATATGCTTCCGGTGGTGCCCAAATACTTTCGTTTGCTTTGGGGTGTGCCGCCCTTCTTTATTGATTACAGTTATTTGCCTGGCGGCTGTCGGTTCTGGTCGCCGGAGGTTTTGGCCGGGCTGGCATTGCTGATCGCGCTCGTTTTGGCCGGGGTGTTTGCCGGGCGCAAGTCCGGATGGGAATTGTTTGGATTTGGATTGCTGTGGACGGGGTTGTTCCTGCTGCCCGTCTCCAACCTGTTGCCCATGCTGCAATACATGGCCGAAAGGTTTCTTTATCTGCCGCTCATTGGCTGGCTGATCGCATTTGCCGCAATCGTTTCCGCCTTCCCCCGGCAAAGCATCATTCGCCTGACCGCTTTTGTCGTCATTTTGCTGTGGGCGGTGACCGCGTGGAACCGCTCGTGGATTTGGCGGGATCCGGTTACGCTGTTTGTCCGCAGCAGTCAGGAAGGCCCCCACACCCAGCGCGTCGAAGACAATGCGGTTGCCGCCATTATTTATTTGCCGCGGGTTCAACGTTTCTTTTCCGGCAATCAAACGAACGCTGTCCGGACAGCCGCGAACATCGCGGACGACAGCGCCGTCTTGAACACGCTGGAACAGGCGTATGATTTGTTCCCGACAAACCATATCGTTCTTTCCTATTACGGCACGAGTCTGGCCCTGACCGGCCAACCGGAAAATGCCCTGCCGTTTCTTGAAAAGGCCGCGCAGCAACAGCCCCAAAAATTGGATTACTGGCTGAACCTGGCCCGGGCGGCCCTGGATGCCAGACAACCCGCCCTAGCCAGATCCGCGCTTGAAAAAGCCACTGCCCTGGCCGGCGACAATCCGGCCGTGCTCCAGTTGCGCTTCAAATTCTGCTGGCAAACCGAAGATTACCCCGCCGCGCGCGAAATCATGCTGCGGTTGAATCAAATCGCACCCGACGCCGGGCATGCTTATTGGTTGTCAGAAGTGGAAAAGAAACTGAAGAAGACGGGCAAGTGATCCGCAGACGGAGCGTTTCTTGACGCCGGACGACAAATCCCGCAGCCCGCCCGACTGGCTTCCGGAAGACAACTTTCCCGGTTCAATTTCAGGCCTTTCCGCTCAATTCCCGGGAAATCATTCCGGCGACTTTGATTCCCTCGCGGACGGCGAAGTTGGTGCCGCGATCCTCCGGGAAAATCTGGGAAAAATTTGCCAGGAAAAGTCCGTGCACCGGGGTGCGGTAGTCCGGGATCTTTTCCTCGTAGCGCGTATCCACGACATGCTGCGCCGCCTTGAATTTGAACACATGGCGCTCACAGACTCGTGCCGGCTCGAATTGGGGATAGATCCGTTGCAGATAGTCAAACCACTTGCCGGTCAGGGCGTCGTCACTCATCCCGAACAACGCGCTGCCATGCGGTTGATAGGAGCCAATGTAGTAAACATGCCTGCCTTGGTACATTTCCGTGCCGACCAGACGGGTGTGCTGGATGAAGAGCAGAAACGGCGCGCCGTCCTCATGAATGTTCAGCCAATACTGATCGGCAATGCTCTGATCCGTGACAAAAACCAGGCAGATCGCGCCGAGATAAGCGATGGACTCCAGCTTGTGCCGGTAGTCGTCCGGCACAACTCCCGCAGGGAGCAGTCTGGCGAATGCGGCGGATGAACCGGTGAACAGGCACTGGTCAAAGTCAACCGCCTGGCCATCCGCCAGCAACGCCTGCCTGCCAGGGCCAAAGGTCAACTGCGCGACGGCTTTCCCCGTAAGGATACGCACCTTGCGCCGGGACAGTTCCGACTCGAGTTTTCCGATGATTTCGGCGAAGCCGCCGCGGAAGTAGCCGAGCTTTTCCCGGCCACCGCCCGGGGGACGCGAGTTGGCCCGGGTGTGAATCCTGGCCCACAGCCAGGCCATGGACACCGAGTTCCAATAGCGGTCAAACTTGCCTTTCAGGAGCGGCGTCCAGATGGTTCGCATGACATCGTCTCCACACGCGCGCGTGAGCCATTCATTTGCGGTTCGGGCGACGAACTGGCGCCAGGTTTTTTTCTTTTGCAGATAAAGCGCCATCAGACCGAAACGCAATCGTCCGGGCAGGCTGCACGGCTTGAACCGAAGCAGGTCCAGGGGAGACATGAACGGATAAACACGACCGTCGCGGTAAATACCGACGGAACTTTCGCACCACAGGAGCTTGCCGGTCAAGTCCAGCTCCTTCACCAGGTCCAGGATGCAGGTGTCCGTGAGAAAAAGATGGTGGTAGGTTTTTTCGAGCGAAGTGCCAAGCAGCGGAAAGCCCGCTGCCAGTCCGCCGAGATGGTCGGAACCTTCCACCAGCGTGACGGAAAAATCGGATTCCCGCGAAAGCTTGTAGGCGGCCGTCAAGCCGGTGAAGCCGCCGCCGATGATGAGGATTTTTTTGGGCGCGGACATCAGCTGGCTTTGCGGAAGGAAAGCAGGCGGTTGAGGTTGTATTGCAGCAGCACGACAACGATGAGCGTGGCGAATTTGGAAAGGTATTTGTCGAAGCCAAACCGGCCAATGAGCAGGAGCAGCAAGCCGGCGGAAACGAGCCAGCCAAGAAATGCAATGCTGAAAAAACTTATGAGCCGCAAGAGGATTTTGTCCGTAACTCGAAAGTTGTACCTGGCATTCAGGATGAATGACAGCAATGTGCCGCTCGAATAACCGACGGCGTTGGCGGCCTGATAATCGAGCAGTCTGGTTTTCACCAGCAGCGAATAAATTCCAAAGTCCAAAGTGACGCCGCTCGCGCCGATGACGCAGTAGAGCAGGAATTGCTTGTTCTGGAGCAGAATTTTTTTCACGAAGAATGGGCGCGTAAATTAACCCCCACCCGGTCCGGCGACGCGAGTCCGGCGCTGTCGCGGATGATCCAGAGCGGACGGCCTTTGACTTCCTCGTAGATACGTCCGATGTATTCGCCCAGGATGCCGAGGCAGATCAACTGGACGCCGCCGAGGAACAGGACCGAAATCACAATCGTCGGGAAACCGGCCCCCGGCGCGAGTCCGATTTTGGCAAATTGCTCGGCGAAAAGTTTCTGCACGAGCGTGAACATCGCCCCAAGAAATGCGAAGCCGGACACCCACAGGCCAAGATACGTCGCCAGGCGCAGCGGCATGGCGGAAAAGGAGAACAGGCCGTCCATCGCCAGCTTGAAGGATTTTTTGAAGGTGTATTGCGGTTCGCCCGCCGCGCGTTCGGCGCGGTCAAATTCCACCGAGGTTTGCCGGAAACCGCACCAGGTCCGCAGGCCGCGCAGGTAGCGGCTGCGTTCCGGCAGTGCGTTCATCACGGTGACAACTTTTTTGTCGAGCAGACAAAAATCGCCGGCGTCGCGCGCCATCGGCAGGGGCGTCAATTTTTCCAGCAGCCGGTAAAAGCCCCACGCGAGAATCCGTTTCACGAGCAGGTCGCGCCGTTTTTTGCGTGTGGCGAAAACGACTTCAAATCCTTCGTGCCATTTTTCCAGCAGCCGCGCCACCTCCTCTGGAGGATCCTGCAGGTCGGCGTCAATGATGATCACCGCGTCTCCCGTCGCGTGGAACAATCCGGCGCTGACGGCGGTTTGGTGGCCGAAGTTTCTGGCAAAGGAGAGTCCGCGCCAGCGGGGATCCGCCGTGTGTTGCTGTTTGAGCAGTTGCCAGGTGCGGTCTCGCGAACCGTCATCCACACCGATCACTTCGTAATCCACCCCCCAAGTCGCCGCCGCCGCGCCCAGTCTCTTGAACATTTGAGGTAAAACCGCCTCTTCGTTGAAGCAGGGTACTATGATAGAAATCTTTTGCACAGGCGCGTTGCAGTTCTAACTTCTAAACTGGTCGTTGTTTTCTGGCTTCATATGGCTGCGATCCTTGAGTTCATGATTCGTCTTGGCCTTGAGAAAATCAGCGACGTTGCACGTCGGTGGTTGTTCCTGATGCCCGAGTTTGTCGAGGGTGTTGGCATTTTACTGACATTTCCCTTAGCCATGTAGTTTGACTGGCATCGTAAACCGCAGGGAAGGTCAAAGAAAGGAGAAATGCTGAAGGCCGCATAAATCGGTTGTGTCCGCCCAGATTACGCCTGACTTTCGCTTGGCGGGTTTTCGCCAACGGAATCAATAACAAAGGCGCAATGATGGCGTGAACATTGATTTTGAATCGCCAAACAGTCAGGACGCAACATCACTTGCCGCTTGTGGATTGGCCTGTCTTTTGGCCATAGAACTTTTCCCTGAGAACCTGCATAACTGTCCCGGTTGGTAGCACCCCATGTCGGCCTGAATTGCTTTTGTATAATAGATCATCATTGACGGAGCATATTTGTTCATTAGCATGTTGCATATGCCTTCGGAGTTCAGCCCGGACTGCAAGTTATCAATCAAAGCCCTCATTACCGGAATCCTGATTTTAGTTGTATGGACAATCTGGCAGTCCGTAGGCATCGAAGCCATGCGACTGCCTTGGGAAGACGAAATCCTCTATACCCTCCCCGCCGTAAATTGGGCCACCGCCGGCAATTTTTCGCTGCCCCAACTGGGACATTTTATGGATGCGGACATCGGCTGGCGCTGGCATATGCCGATTTTCCCGACCTTGGTGGCCGTTTGGGTGAAGATGGCCGGATATCAACTTCCAGTCTTGAGGATGTTCAGCCTTTTGCCCGCAACCTTTATGGCACTTCTTTTGGCCCGGTGTTGCGCCCGCCTGGCCAGCCAAAAGGATTGGCCCTGGATGCTGTTCTGGCTGGGGATAAACTTGGGAGACAAAAGTTTTGTCACGAACAGTTTGACCGGCCGGATGGAATTCTGGTGTTTGTTGGCTGCCATCGGGAGTGTCACTTTGGCATTGGATTCGAGCAAACCTTTCGCCTTTGTGTTCGCTGGCGCGCTCTTGGGACTGGCAGCCGGCTTTCATCCTCTGGCGCTTTACTTCCTGCCCGGTTTGCTGTGGATGTCAACAACCGGAGGGCTGCGTGCTTCAGGTGCGATCGGTTTCCGATGGAAGCCCGCCGTCCTTTTCACGCTGGGCTTTGGCTTGGTCATCCTGACAATCGTTATGTGGTTTCTGGCTGATTGGCCATTAACAAAACTGCAGTTCCTGGCACAGGTGCGGGGGACGGTCCAGGCAAGCCTGTGGCAAAATGCCCGGTCATTGCTTGAGGGTTTGAAATATAACTTCCGGTTCCAGCCCACGTTTCTCTATACCATGCTGGCGGCCATGGGCATCCACCTCTGGCACATCCTGCGCCGGAGACATCTGGATATGCCGGGGAAGGCGGTTCCCATCGGCTTGATGCTGCTTATGGCCGGATTAATCACCTTCCTGCTGCAGCAACCGACGATTCATTTGAACTATTATCCGGCACTGGTGCTGGCCGCATTACTCCTCATGGCCGGGGGGCTGCCCATTTTGCGCCAGGCTTCCGCACACGCACATAAAGCCGCCCTTTTCATCCTCTTACTGTTGCTGGCCAACAATCTGTTGTTCATCGCCGCCAAGACCAGAACCGTCTGGAGAAACCGCGACCTCCTCGACCCGGCGCCAATGAATGCCTTTCTCGCCGCGGAGTTGGGGGGCACAAACCGCTGCGTGCTGCCACCCAATCTCTGGTTGTATGGAAAGCAGCACCAGTTGAATTTTCGTGTGAATTTTTTGCCCGTGCTCGGGCAACCGAGGGCAACTTATCAGGCTTATCTCCAGAGCCTGCTCGACTGGCAACCGGAAACAATCATTCTTGACTGGGGCGATGCCAGCATGCGGCCGGACCGATACTTCGCCCCGGAGCAACTGGCCGCTGCCGGTTACGTGGAACAGGCGCATTTTAACCGTGTTTTTCGCGACCGGTTCCTCTATGACGGCTACCGCTTGGTGGTCTATCGCCGCGTTGGCACTCCATCAAGGTAGGGCACACGCCAAGTTCGACTTTCTCCTAACTTTCAATTGAATTGATGGACGATGTCTGTTTCACAAAGCCTTAAAAAATGTGGGCATGACGTCCGGGCTGAAGGAAGCCAGTCCGCCAAAATAAAACGGCGACCCGTTGCCGGATCGCCGTTTTGAATTATTCAACCGGAATTATATTCCCTTTTGGATCATCAGCTTGACGAGGTCGCCGACGCGGCAACTGTAACCCCATTCGTTGTCATACCAACTTACGAGCTTGAAGAACTTCTTGTTCAGTTCAATGCCCGCGCCCTGGTCGAAGATTGAGGACAGTTCGCAATGGATGAAATCCGAGCTGACCACTTCGTCTTCGGTGTAGCCGAGGATCCCCTTGAGATAGGTTTCGCTGGCCTTCTTCATCGCAGCGGAAATTTCGGCATAGCTCGTTTCCTTCACTGTTCTCACCGTGAGGTCCACGACGGAAACCGTCGGGGTCGGCACGCGGATCGCCATGCCGGTGAGCTTGCCCTTCACTTCGGGACAAACCAATCCCACGGCCTTTGCTGCGCCGGTGGTTGAAGGAATCAAATTGAGGGCCGCGCTGCGGCCACCCTTCCAGTCTTTCTTGCTGGGACCGTCCACGGTCTTTTGCGTGGCGGTGTAGGAATGAATCGTGGTCATCAGGCCTTCTTCGATGCCGAAGCCTTCCTTGAGCAGCACGTGAACGACGGGCGCGAGGCAGTTCGTGGTGCAGGAGGCGTTGGAAACGATGTGATGCTGTTTGGGATCATATTTGCCGTCGTTCACGCCCATGACGATCGTGAGGCAATCGCCCTTGGCCGGGGCGGAAATGATGACTTTCTTCGCGCCGGCGGTGATATGGCCCTGCGATTTCTCGACGGCGGTGAAAAGGCCGGTGCATTCGATGACGAGGTCCACGCCCAGTGCCTTCCACGGCAGTTCCGCGGGCGACTTGGCGCTGACGACCTT
>DLMG01000385.1:0-7517 GCA_002479245.1 Verrucomicrobia subdivision 3 bacterium UBA7542
CGACCTCCTGCGGGCTGCGTCCCAGCCAGTCGGCATAGACGATGACCTGGTTTTCGCTGAGGTCGGGAATGGCATCCACCGGCGTCTGGTAAAGAGCGCGGATGCCGAGCCCGGCGAGCAGCACCGCGCCGCACACGACGAGGAACCGGTTGCGCAACGACCATTCGATGATGCGGTTAATCATAAAAAAGGTGATTAATGGCCGTTGGCGAGCTGCGCTTCGGAATCAATCAGCAAATTGCCGGTGGTGACGACCCGTTCACCCGCCTTCAAACCGTCGAGCACCTCCCAGAATTCATCGCCCGCCCGCCCGAGTTTCACGGACCGCGATTCGTAATGGCCGCCGGCGTCCACATAGACAATCGGCCGGCCGCCCGGCCAGAGCACGGCGCTGCGCGGCACGGTTAAAACCTCCGGCGCGTCGGCGAGCACGCGTCCTTCGGCGTAAAAATTGTTGAACAATTTGCCCGCCCCAAAATCACCGGTCCCGATGCCGGGATTGGAAATTTCCGCGCGCACCTTGATGCTGTCCGTGGTCTCGTCGAATTTTTCGTCCGCATACGGCTGCGCGCCGCGCCGCTTAATCTGCGCGGTAAAGATTTTGCCCGGCATGGACGGCACGGTGATTTCAACGGTCTGGCCGACCTTGAACCACGGCAGGTCGCGCTGATAGGCGTCAAAGGTGAACCACGCCGCCGTCCAGGAATTCACGCTGATGGTGCCGGCAACGCGCAACGTGTGGCGCAATGTGCGGCGTTCCACCACATCGGTCTGGACGTGGATGGCGCTGACGCTATCGGGATTGAAGGTGATCCCGCCGGCGGCGTTCGTGCCGGTTGCATCGGCGTAAATCGGCACCAAATCCATGCCGCAAATCGGGCATTTGCCCGGCCGGTCCGATTTGATCCACGGATGCATCGCGCTCTGGTAATAAAGGATTTTTCGTCCGGCGGGTGCCGTGGCACCCGGCGGGGATGGTGCCCGGCGGGAAACCATCCACCACGCACCGGTACCGGCAATTGCCGCGACCAGGGCGATGATCAAAATTGTTTTCGTTTTCATAAATTTTTCAGTTGTCTTCAGTTTCAGTTGCCGTTGTTTATGCGCAGACGGGTAAAATTTCAGTTGATTCACGGGCACAAAAATTCCGTGGAACCGGGGAGAAACGCCGTCGGGTCCGGTCCGGGACACACTGCGGGCGTTCAGAGGGCAGGAGTCAGATGAGCCGGGCGCAATCCCGCGCGTAGAGCGGGGCGCCGGATGCCGTCAACGGCGATACGAAGGCAAAAGAAATCGAACCCGCTTCATTTTCGGGCAGGGACCAAATCATCAGGACCGGAGCCAGGAATGAAAATTGGTTTTGAATGCCGGAGGGCGCGGGAACTGCGGGCGCGGACTGCGAACAAGGCGACGGTTGGGCGGCGCAGCAACTCATTTTGCCGCCGCAATGGCAGCAGGCATGGGCCGGTTGCCGGGAGCACGCCAGCGCTGGCGCAGCCAGCAACTGCGCCCATACCAGCAAGAAGCTGAATAAAATGGCGTTGAACCGTTTCACAAATTTATTTCAGCGACACGCGCTGTTCTTGTTTGGAGTTCCGCCTTCAGGCGGCTCGGGTGAAACCCCATGACTGACCGCCTGAAGGCGGAACTCCGAACGATCAAGCTAAATCACTTTTTGGCGGCCGCGGCGTCCTGGATTTTCTTGATGTATTTGGCCGGGTCCTTGTCAAAATCCTTTTTGCATCCCGAGCAGCACAATTTGACCTCCTGGCCCTGATAGACAAAGACGTACGGTTTACCCATCTCACCGAGCTTTTCGCCGGACACGGGGCAGGTGGTCAGTTTGTCCGGCTTGGGCGGTGTGGCAGCCGCCGAATTTGTATCAGCCGCCCAGCCAGCCAGCGGCAAGGCCAGAAACGGAACCGTCAGCGCAAGGATCCTAAGCATTTTCAATGTTTTCATAGTCAATTTCAGCATGATGTCATCCATTATACACCAGACTGCGAAAATCCCCTCAAAAAAGTTTTTGCGGGATTTTCCGTCTGCCGGGGTAATGCCAATACAACAATGCGGCGGCGCAATGAAGTGCCGCCCCAATAAAAAGAAAGTTAATATGAAAATTCGAATCCTCCTTACGACAATCGGCGCAGCCGCCCTGGCCGCGATCACCCTCAACGTCAACGCCAGTGACACGTTGCTCTCGCCACGCGCCGCCGGCAACCAGATCAAGGTTGTCCCCGGCATTGCGGCAGCCCAACCGGCCCAGCCAGCGACGGCGGACCAGGCCGTCCTATCTCCGCGCGCCGCCGCCAGCCAGGTTGCGACCGTCACAGGCACGGAAACCGTGACCGTGAAATGTAGTGCCACCGGCAGTCCGAAATATCTGGCCACGGCCGGCAACGCTGCCCGCACGACCTGCTGCAAAAGCACGCTTGCCGAATGCCCAACAATGGGCACCTGCGGCAGCGCGAAATAACCATACCATCAACCGGGTTGTCCCGGCCTGAAAAAACCGTAAACTATGGGCGGCGGACAAAACCCCGCCGCCCTTGAAACCGATGAACAAAGAAAATATCAATCCTGACCCGGGCTTCGCCGAGGCGAGCGATACCAAACTCGGCGCGCTGCTGCGCGAGTCGCGCATCTCGCCCGCCTTGCCACCGCGTTTCCAGGAAGGTGTCTGGCGGCGCATCGAGGAAGCCGCAGCCCCGGTCAAAGCCACCGGCGGCATTGCCTGGCTGGATGCACTGGCGGCGCTGGTGTTGCGTCCGCGATTTGCGCTGGCCACTGCCACCGTGCTGATCGTTGCCGGCGCGCTGCTGGGCGTGCGCGAAGGCAGTCAAATGGCGAAACAGGACGCCCAAGCACGTTACCTCGCGGTGGTTGCTCCCAATTCACTGCGTTGATGGCATGAACCGTTCGCTCGTCATTTTGCTGGGCGCGCTGGTCTTGTGCGCCGTGCTGCTCAGCGGCTCCTATGCCGTCAGCCGGCGCGTTTGCCAGAACTGCATGTCCAAATCCGTCAGTGATCTCGACTGGTTACAGCAGGAGTTTCATCTGAGCGACGCCGAGATGGCGCGCATCCAAAAACTGCACGAAGGCTATCTGCCGAAATGCGCCGAGATGTGCGCCAAAATCGCCGCCAAAAAATCGGAACTCGAGACAGCGTTGAATGGTTCGACGAACGTCAATCCGGTCGCCCAACAAAAACTGGCCGAACTCGCCGCGCTCCGCGCCCAATGCCAGGCGCAGATGCTCCAGCATTTCACCGAAGTCAGCCAGACCATGCCGCCGGAGCAGGGCCGCCGCTATCTGGCCGAGATGCAGCGCCTCACCCTCGGTTTTCACGAACAGACCGAACCATCCATGTCCGGATCCGCAGGCCATGAGCATCACCACTGACGCCCAGCCTTCGCCGGAGGCTTCCGCCTCCGATTCACTCCGGCGCGACGAGTCGGCGCGGCAAGCCGACGCCCGGGACCGGGCGGACATGGAGCGATTGGCCGCCGGCCACGACGCGGCGCTCAACGATTTGATGGAACGCCACGCGACCCCGGTGTTCCATTTTCTCTGCCGCATGGTCGGCAACGAGGATGATGCGAACGATCTCGCGCAGGAAACTTTCGTTCGCGTTTTTCGCGCACGAATGAGTTTCCGAATCGACGAAAAATTTTCCACCTGGCTCTTCACCATCGCCGCCAACCTGGCGCGGAACCATTTCCGCTGGCGGTCGCGGCATCCCAACGTCTCGCTCGAAGCCGAAACCGGCGAAATGGAACAAACTCTTGGCAGCACACTTCCGGCGAACGAACAGGCGCCAAACGAACAGGCGCTCACCGCCGAACGCGCCGCCGCCGTTCGTGTTGCGGTCCGCAAATTACCGGAAGATTTGCGCGAAGCGATTGTGTTGTGCGAATGGGAGGAACGCAGCGTGGGCGAAGCGGCGGCGATTCTCGAATCCACACCCAAGGCCGTGGAATCCCGGCTCTATCGCGCCCGGCAGATTTTGCGCGCCCGGTTGAAGCAGTGGCTGTGATGGGAGCGCCGGTCTCCGACCCGGCATGTTTGGGCGTATTGCTTGGTTCGCGCCGGGTCGGAGACCGGCGTTCCCATCATTGCGGCTTCAACTGCGGGAACAAAATCACGTCGCGGCAGCCTCAGCTTCGAACTGCGCCAGTTCCGTCCCCGCCGATTCCCATTCCGTGTTCGCCCCGGCCAGGCGGTCGTGCACTTCCATCAACTCGCGATTGATCTGCATCGCCCGTCCGCCCATCGTATAGGTCTCCGGCTTCTCCAGTTCCGCCGTCAATTCCTTCTCGCGCGACTCCAGTTCCGCGATTTCCTTTTCCAGTCCGGCGATGCGCTCCTGAATTTCGCGCCTTTTCCGCGAACGTACCTGCCGGTGTCCGGCCTCGACGCGGCGTTGCCCCTTGCGGTCCATCGTCGGTGTAGTATCGGAGGGCGGAGTTCCACGACGCCCTGAATGATTATTGGGGCTCGTGGAACTTGCTCCTCCAGAACTGGAGCTCGTCAGCGCGGCGCGGGCGGATTGCGAAGTTTTGTCGAGGTAATACTGGTAGCCGCCGGTGAAATGCCGGAGCCGGCCATTCTCAACGCGCACGACGTGGTTCGCCAGCACACGGATGAAATGCACGTCGTGACTGATGAAAATCAACGTGCCTTCGAATGGCTGCAACGCCTCGATGAGCGCGTCCACGCTCGCCAGGTCGAGATGCGTCGTCGGCTCGTCCATCAGCAGCAGGTTCGGCGGATCGAGCAGCAATTTCACGAGCGCGAGCCGGCTTTTTTCGCCGCCGCTCAGCACGCTCACCGGTTTGAACACATCGTCGCCGCGAAACAAAAAGCTGCCCAGCACGGTGCGGACGAACTGCTCCGTGACGCGTTGCGGCGTGTCGAGCGCCTCCTGCAATACGGTGTGGTTGGGATTGAGCATGGCCGCGCGGTGCTGCGCGAAGTAGCCGGACTTCGCATTGTGACCGAGCCGGCGTTCACCGGCCTGCGGCGGCAGCACGCCGGCGAGCAGCTTCAGCAACGTGGACTTGCCCGCGCCGTTCGGCCCGACCAGCACGATGCGCTGCCCGCGCTCGGCTTCAAAGTTCAAGTTTTCGTAGATGAGTTTCTCCAATGAGCTGGACGCCTCCTCACCCCGCCCCTCTCCTCCGTCGGCGACGGAGGAGAGGGTGGCCTCGCTGCTGCGGGGCCGGGTGAGGAGGTGTTTAGTTTCAACCTGATTTTTCAAGCTGTAACCAAATTTCACGTGCTTCAGCGTGATGACGCGATGGCCACTGCGTTGGGGTTGTGGAAAACGGAAGCCCACCGTCGCGTCCGGGCCTTCGGGCGTCTCGACCATGTCCTCCTTGAGCCGCTCGATCTGCTTCAACTTGCTCTGCGCCTGCGCGGCCTTGGTGTTCTTGGCGCGGAACCGGTCCACGAACAGTTGCAGCCGATCAATCTCACGCTGCTGCGCCTTGGCCGTGGCGACCAGTGTCACTTCCGTCGCGGCGCGCTGTTCCAGGTATTCATCGTAGTTGCCGGTGTAACGCAGCACGCGCGACGAGCGGATCTCGGCGACGTGCGTGCAGAGGCGGTTCAAAAATTCGCGGTCGTGCGAGATGAGCAGGATGGCGCCGGGATAATTCCGCAGATACTCCTGAAACCACAGGAGCGTTTCGAGGTCGAGATGGTTGGTCGGCTCGTCGAGCATCAGCACGTCCGGCTCCTGCACGAGCAATCGCGCAAGGTGCGACCGCATCACCCAGCCGCCGGACAGTTCGCACGCGGGACGCATGAAGTCCGTTTGCTTGAAGCCGAGGCTGGCAAGAATCTGTTTCGCCTTGGCGACGAACTGGCCGTCGTGCTCGTGGTCGTGGGGCACGGCGATGTCGAGGACGGCCTCGTTGCCGGCCGGCTCGCTTTCCTGCGGCAGGTAGCCAAACCGCGTGCCGCGGATGAACGTGACCTCGCCGGCATCCGGCGGTTCATGGCCGAGAATGATTTTGAGCAGCGTGGATTTGCCCGCGCCGTTCGGCCCGACGAGGCCGACGCGCTCGCCGGACTGGAGCGTGAGCGAGACGTCGTCAAAAAGTTGACGACCGCCAAAGGCTTTGCTTAATCCGGCAATGGTGAGCATGGGGAATGGATTTTTGCCGGGATGGCGCAACGCGTCATCTCGATTTGGCCTCCAACGGCGGAAACAGAAAGGTTAGCGCGCGCCAGGCGCGCAGCCGCCAGTAAAATTCATTGTGCTGGCTCGTTTGCGCCTCGGCCCACTTGTCGCGGCGCAGGCCGGACTTTTCCAACTCCGCCAGCGTCAGCGGCTTCCCGTCCACGAACCATTGCAGGTCATTCGTCGTCCAGCCGATGCGCCGGAGTTCGGCGGCGACCTGTTTGGTCAGCGAGCAACCATCGTTACCGCCCATGAAGTCCACCACTCCGGAATCAAGATAGACGCGGAACGGTTTGGGTTGTCCGTGAAAACTCGTCAGCACCTCGTTCAAAAAATTCGTCTGCTCCACCTGAAAGGCGCCGGACAGGCTGGCCGCGCCGCCAAATATTTCCGGGTGTTCCCACGCCAGCACCAGGCTGCAAAGGCCACCCATCGAGGACCCCAACACGGCGGTATGTGCCGCCCCGGGCAATGTGCGGTATTCGTGATCGATCTGCGGTTTCAGTTCCGTGATGAGAAAGGCCTCGTAATTTTCAAAAGCCGTATTCGTTGCCGGTCCGCCGGGAGCGTGATGGCGGCCGCTGTATTCCTCGAGGCGCGCGAAACTGTTGTCCACCGCGACCATGATTATCTCCTGCATTTCCCCGGCGCGGCACAGCGCGTCCACGGTTCGGTCCAGTTCCCAACTGCCCCAACCAAACGCGCAGTTCGTCCCGGCGGAACTGAAGACGTTCTGGCCGTCATGCAAATACAGCACCGGATAATGGCGCTGCGGCTGCGTTGGGTAGGAAGGCGGGAGATAAACGTGGACACCCCGGTTCCAGCCAAAAAAATGCGATGGCAGGTTCGTGTCCAGCAAGGAACCGTTTTGGCCAAAAGCCCCTGGCAAGGTCGCCAGTGACAGAAACAATACAAACAGTCGGTTCATTTCGGCTTCAACTGCGGGAACAGGATGACGTCGCGGATGCTCTCTTGGCCGAGCAGCATCATGCACAGGCGATCAATGCCCATACCCATGCCGCCCGCCGGGGGCATGCCGTGCTCGAGCGCGACCAGAAAATCCTCGTCCAGTTTTTGTTGCTCGCCGCCCGCCTGGTGTTCGAGGCGTTCGCGCTGCTCGATGGGATCGTTCTGCTCGGTGTAAGCCGGCGCGATTTCCTGGCCGTTGATGCAGCACTCGAAAACCTCCACCGTCGTCGGGTCGTCGGGCGACAGTTTAGCCAGCGGCACCAGTTCCTTCGGCAGATGGGTGACGAATGTGGGCTGGATGAGCGTTGGTTCGATCAATTTTTCAAACACCGCGCCGGTGACTTCAAAGTCCTCGTATTCC
>DLMG01000385.1:7635-15662 GCA_002479245.1 Verrucomicrobia subdivision 3 bacterium UBA7542
TCAAACCAGTCCGCGCCGGCTTTTTCGCGCACGAGGTCCTTGTATTTCACGCAACGCCATGGCGGAGTGAGGTTGATGGTTTTGACGACCTTGCCTTCGGCGTCCTTGTGTTCGATGAACAGCGTATCCACCACGTTTTCCGCCACGTGGCAGACCAGGCCCTGCACGAGTTCCATCATGCTTTCGTAATCACCATAGGCTTCATACGCCTCGAGCATGGTGAATTCGGGATTGTGCTTTCGCGAGAGACCCTCGTTGCGGAAAACGCGGCCAATCTCGAAAACCTTGTCCACGCCACCGATCAGCATCCGTTTCAATGGCAGTTCCAGCGCGATGCGGAGATAAAAATTGCAGCCCAGCGCGTTGTGCTTCGTAACGAACGGTTGCGCCGCCGCGCCGCCGGGAATCGCCTGCATCATCGGTGTCTCGACCTCAACGTAGCCGCGTTTGTGCAGGAAATTCCGGATCTCGCGGATGATTTCGCTGCGCATCAGGAACAGTTCCTTCACCTCCGGGTTCGCCATCAAATCGAGATAACGCTGCCGGTAGCGGATTTCCGTGTCTTCGAGTCCATGCCACTTGGCGGGCGGCGGGCGCAGCGCCTTGGCGAGGATGACGAAGCTGGTGATTTTTACGGAAATCTCATTCGTCTTGGTCGTGAACATCGTGCCGTGCACGCCGATGAAATCCGCAAGGTCCAAGTGCGCAAAAATGTTCCATTGCTCGTCGCCGAGGACGTTTTTCTGCGCGTAGATTTGCATCCGCCCGCTCTGGTCGCGAATGTCCATGAACATGCTTTTGCCCATGTCGCGGTGCGCGGTGATGCGGCCGGCGAGCGCGACTTCGCGGCCCTCGGCGTAGTGCTCGCGCGCGTGCTGGCAGGTTTCCCCGGGCGTGAACTTGTTTTTGAACGGGTCAATACCCCTGGCCCGCAACGCGGCGAGCTTGGTCTTGCGCTGTTCAATCAATGAATTCGTGTCGTCCATAAAAACTGGCGGTGGGAAAGTTAAACATGAACTTGGGCTGGAATCCAAGAAGCAAAGTGGGCTGGCATAGCCATGCGGAATTTACCAATGCTCAATCACTGCATTCCGCATCCATGTCAGCCCAATGCAAGCTACGCCCGGTTTGGGAAAACGCAAGGGGTGGAAAATGGGGAATTAATTGCCGCCCAATCTTCCGAACGCCACAAAATCGGATGCACCTTGGGGGCACAACCACCAACTACGATGCTCGCACCGAACCGGACTGTGAGCCCTGGGAGTGCCGACGTCTCGTCGGCTGATTGGAATTGTCTGTCGCAACGCGCAAGCCGGCGGGACGCCATCGCTCCCAGGAGGTGGAAGAAGTGTGGCGATGTCGAAGTGCGCCCCGCAACATCCCGGACTGCGGGTTGACGTTGAAGTCGTCTTTGTTAGATTGAAACCGTGCTGGAGCAGAACATCACCGATACTGTCCCTCCCCACGATCATTTCCGGCGGGTTTCTGCCATTTCCCGGCGGGGGTTGGAAGCCGGCGTGGTGCTGTTGTTCTGCGCGGTCTTTGCCGCGATGGTAATTTCCTTTTCACGGCATGCATCGCCAACTTATGACGAGGTTGCGCATTTGCCGGCCGGCTATTCGTATCTGCACTGGGATGATTATCGGTTGAACCCCGAACACCCGCCGCTGGTAAAAAAGCTGGCCGCGCTGCCCCTGTTATGGCGCACGAGCTGGCCGGCCAAGGTTGACCTTCAGAACGGAGAGGTCTCAACCCGGCCGGAGACCGACGGCGAATCATCCCTCCGCCGCGCATGGGCCATGAGTTTTGAGGACAGCAATGCCTATTATGATTTTGGGCGCAATTTTTTGTACGGCACCCGGCCCGGCGCGCTTCCGCATCCGGAGGCAAACCCATCGCCGGTCACGATACCGCCGGCTCCGGAGAGTTTTTACAACCAGGCCGACAACCTGGTTTTTTGGGGCCGGATGCCAATCTTGTTGCTGGGGCTGGGCCTGGCTTTGCTGGTGTTTTTATGGGCGCGCGAATGGTTCGGATTGGCGGGGGGAATATTGTCGCTGGCACTGTTTTGTTTTGACCCCAATTTCATAGCCCATAGCGGACTGGTGACGACGGATGTGGGGGTGTCGCTGTTCCTGTTCGGCGCGGTCTATTTTTTGTGGCGGATCTGCCGCCGGTTGGAGGTCACCAGTGTGGTCCTGTTTCTCCTGTTTTTTGGCCTGGCTTTTGTCACGAAATTTTCCGCCGTATTGCTGCTGCCCATCTTCTGGTTGACGGTGTTGGGACGGATGCTTTCGCCGGAACCACTGCTCATCGGGGCGGCCGGGAGGGTGAAGCTGACTTCCCTGGCGTCCAAAATGGCATTGTTTGCGGGGCTGTTTGGCGCCGCGTTGCTGACAACCTATGCTGCGATCTGGGCTTCGTATTCCTTCCGTTATTCAGCCGCAAAAAACCCGGAAACGGCGGCGAAGGCCGAGGCGCAAATCTTGAGGGCAGGAAACCCGGCATCCGGGCAATCAAGCGGTGCGGTTGAATCCCGGGTGCCTTATCGCGAACTGGGATATTTTCCAATCGAGGCCGCCGTGCGGGGTTCTGCCGCCATGAAAAAACTGCTGGCCGCCTCTCCGCAAGGCCAGGTCAGCAACGATGATATCCTCAAAATCATGGATGAAGTTCCGCTGGGACCTGGCGGGAAATTGATTTTGCTCGCTCAAAAACATCGCCTGCTGCCGGAGGCTTTTATTTATGGTTTTGCCCATGCCGAAATGAAATCCCATGTCCGGGGCACATTCCTGCTCGGCAATTATTCCAACACTGGGTTTCATAGTTATTTTTTTAATGCGTTCCTGCTCAAAACGCCTCTTCCGGCCCTCCTGCTTATCATCACCGCGCTGGTTTTGAGCCTGCTGAGATGCGCCAAAAGGCGTTTGGTGCCGATTTTCCTGCTGGTGCCGGCAGGGTTGTATTTTCTGGTGGCCATGACGTCGCATCTCAACCTTGGCGTCCGCCACCTGCTGCCCATTTACCCGTTCCTCTATGTTCTGGCCGGCGGCCTGATTCTGGAATTGGATCGCTGGCGGCGGACTGCCCGGATCATTGCCTTGCTGGTCATGGTGGGCGCCATCGCAGTGAGCAGTCAGATCGTTTTTTTCCCGGCTCGCGGATTGCAATGGCAGACGGTCGCCCCGCATTATCTGGCCTATTTCAACGAACTCGCCGGCGGTCCCGCCAATGGCTTCAAGGAACTGGCGGACTCCAACCTCGACTGGGGACAAGACCTCAAGAACTTGAAGCTCTGGCTCGTGGCGCATGACATCAAGGACCCCATTTACCTTTGTTATTTTGGCATGGCCGATCCGCGTTTTTACCAGATTGCGCACTACAATATGCCGGGCGGATGCCTGTTTGAGCCGCAACTGGGTTTTGACGTGCTGAAGCCGGGAGGGCTCATCGCCATCAGCGCCACCAACCTGCAGGGAGTTTACCTCTCCCCAGCGGAGCAGGATGCCTGGAGGCGAATCCTCGAACGTTCCGTGCTGGTGGACACGGTCGGTTATTCAATCTTCATCTACAAATTCCCTGGTTTTGACGGCAAAGGTTGAGAACCACATTGCCCGGATCCCTGCCCCCGGCATTCCCGTCAACGCCGATAGCTTTACATGTGAAACCAGTTGTAGGCGTTCGGGAACAGCCGCCAGTCAATGATGGTTTCCGAAATCAGCATGAACAAAATCATGCCGACCAACACCAGCGGACGGATCCAATTATTTTTCATGCGGCACAATGCGCGGTCGAGTCCGTAAAGGTAGAGCAGCAAAAACGGAATCAGCGCGCCGAGCATCAACCGGCCCGACGTGAAATAGGGATGGGCGCTCGACGGATAAAAGCAGTCGTGAAAATCGTAAATGATGGACAGGAACCCCAAGAACGCCATCGCCGCGACGACACTGCCAAAGCCGAACCAAAGCGCCTGTCGTTGCGACGCGGTCGCGGAACGTGAAACCAGTGCGATTACCGCCACCCCGACGAAACCGACGGATGAAATGGCGTAAATCGCGTCCACGACCGGTGCCGCCAGCGGCTGGCGATGCCAGAGAAATTCGCCCTGCCAGAATGTTGCCAGGAGTCCCGACACAAAGGTCCACAAACCGTGCGGCGTGAAAATCGGATGATGCCACCATTCGCTGAATGGTTTGTACGTCCAGTTGAGAAATTGAATTTTCGCCGCCGTGCCAGTGAAATCGCCGAAATGGTATTTTGTCCACGCCAGCCAGGCAATCATCGGCAGGCCCGCGCACAGCACCAACGACGCCAACGCCGGTCCGGCGGCGCGCAATCTTCCCGACCTGGCCAGACATCCAATTTTGAACAGCATCACCAAGCCGGACACGGCCAGAAGGGGCAGGTTGCTGATTTTGGTCAGGAACGTCGCCGCGAGCGCCAGACCGGTGAGGGTTCCGAGCCGGACACCCGGAATTTCCGCGCGCAACAATCGCACCAGCAAAATGAACGCCGCGCCAAAAGCCAGCGGCGAGAGCACGTCATTTTGAATCGAATAAAACGCCGTTTGCGGAAAGAAGGCCAGCAGCGCCGGAACGCCGACCTTCAAAAACAAATTTTCCGGAAAGAACATTCGCGCCGCCACAAAACCCAGCCACACGCTCGCAACAACGAAAAAGATATTCAGGAACCGGATCCAATAGAGCAAAAAACCGTCGTGAAATCCGCACGCCTTCCCCCAATGCCACCACAAACCCGCCAGCGTGTAATAAAGCGGCGGCTGCGCGGCCTCGTGATTGGTCACGTTGTTCCACGACGCCTGCCAGGACAGCAACTTGGGCGCGATTTTCTCCATCGGCTGGGTCCACGGCGGCGGGAATTGTTCGATTGGAAAATTATTCGAGGCCCAGAGAAATTCGTGCGTGCCGTAAATTACAACATAAGGCGTCGCTTCCGCCGAAACCCGTTCCAGTGCGCGGGGGATGTGCCCTTGCGAGTATTTCACCGCCAGGTCAAAGTGGATTTGCTCGTCCACGTTGTTGAAGAACGGGAACGCGGCGGAAAAGACAAAAACGTGAACCGCGGCGAGCAGGCACAACAACCAGACGATGCTGCGCTCTTGCGATTCAGAAAATGTGGCGGGCGGATTGGAATCGGCGGCGTTCACACCATTTTGCATTGCGCGGTCAAATTAAAGCACGCGCGGCAAATCACAAGCCCGGCGCGGCAGAAAATCCGGAAGCGACGCGCGATTTTTGCAGGAAATTCGGGCGGGAATCGCCCGTCATTTGCACGGGGGAAATGCCAGATTGCGGAAATGGGCAATCTTGATTATAATGAGTGTATTCTTGGAAAAATGCCACAAATGAAAGAGAGCTTTATAATGTTCAACTCGATGTCCTGGCTCTCTAAACGGTTTCAAACGATGTCCCGGCTGAAACAAGCGCGTTTGCGGAGTCCTTCCGGAAATCAAATGGTCTTGCTGCTCAGCGGAGTGTTCATAAAACGTCAGCTCTGCGTGGCCTTGGCGGCGGGACTCGGCATTTTCGCAGGTGTGGCGGCGGCCCAGACCAACACAATCTTTGATGAGACGTATGATACCGCAAATACGCCCGCCGGCGCCAATGCGCTCGGTTGGTCTGGCGGGGGCGGATTGAGCAACATCGTGGTGACTTACGTTGACGGGGCAGGCGTCGGCAACACCCGGGCGCTCGTGATCCAGGCGGATTTTACACAAGCCTCTTCGGGTTACGTGGCTTATCAATATGCCAACCCGGCGGTTTCCGGGAATTCCAGCACCAACCTTGGTGATTACCAGCTCTCGTTTGACATCATGGTGAATAATTCCGGTTTAAGCGCAATCCAGTGCGTGCTGCAAAGTTGGGGAAATAATGATTATGGCGGTACGATGACGGCGACGCCGACCGGCTCCGTTCTGTTGGGAACCTACACGCCCGGCGCGTTCCAGCACATTTCGGTGAATTTGGCCGATGCCTCCACCTGGCCGGGGGCAAACGCTTTCAACCCTGCTGGTGGAACCTGGCAAATCCAGCTCCAGGTGAATGGCTGGAATGGCGCGGCGATACACACCAACGAGCAAGTGACCATTGATAATCTCACGCTGGTCATGACGTTCCCAACGTCGGCACAATGCACCGTCAATTGGAACGACGTGCATCAAAGCATTGATGGCTTTGGCGCCTCCTCGGCGTGGACGGCCCCGAGCCTGTCCGACAGCCAGGCCGACATGTTTTTCTCCACCAACAACGGCATCGGCCTTTCTTTGTTGCGCAATCGCATCGCGCCCGATGGAACCACGCTCGAACTGGTGACCATGCAGAAAGCCCAAGCTCGCGGCGCGCGCGTGTGGAGCACACCGTGGAGTCCGCCAGCGATTTACAAGGATACCAACTCGGTCAACGGCGGCGATTTTGTTTCGAGCACGGGCAACTATCAGGGTTATGCCAGTCAACTGGCCGCCTATGTAGCCAGCATGAAGAACAATGGGATTAATCTTTATGCCGTTTCGATTCAAAACGAGCCGGACCAGTGGACCGCCTACGAGTCCTGCCTGTGGACGGCGCAACAGTTTCATGATTTTCTTCCCTACCTTTACAGTGCCCTGGCCGCCAGCAATGTGGCTGCAACCAAAATCCTGATGCCGGAATACTCTCACTGGCAGTTTGACATCGCGACCAACGCCATGAATGACACGAACACGGCGGCGATGGTGGGCATTTTGGCCGGCCACAATTACGGCAGCACGGCCGCGCCCGTGAATAATTATGGCAAGGCCCTCTGGGAAACGGAAGTTTCCACGTTTGATGCCTTCGATGGCAGCATCACCAACGGCATTTATTGGGCGGGGCAGATTCATGCCTTCATGACGGTGGCGGAGGCGAATGCCTGGCATTACTGGTGGCTCATTCCGTATAATCCGAATGGCCCGGACAATCAGGCATTGACTGATACATCCGGCAATCCAACCAAGCGCATGTATGTGTTGGGCAATTACAGCCGCTTCGTACGCCCCGGTTATTACCGCATCGGAGTGACCAACACCACCAATTCCACCCTGGTCAGCGCTTACAAAGACCCCGCTTCCGGCAATTTTGCAATTGTGGCCGTCAATCCCAACAGCGGCTCGGTGACCCAGGTTTTTAACTTCACCGGCTTCACCGCCGGCACCGTGACTCCCTGGATTACTTCCGGCGCCCTTTCACTCGCGCAACAATCGGCGATTGCCGCTAATGGGGCTGCGTTCACAAACATTCTTCCGGCCCTGAGCGTTTCGACCTTTGTTGGACAAGTTGCTGCCCCGCCAACATTGGGGGTGGCGAAACAAGGCGGCAACATCATTCTCTCCTGGGCCACCAATGGCATGAGCTATTCGTTGGAATGCTCCACCAATCTCGCCTACGCGAACTGGAATCCCGTCTTGCCTTTGCCGGTCGCTGTCGGAAACCAGAACGTGGTAACCAACAGCATAACCAACGGAGCTGTCTTTTACCGGCTCCACTTAGCGCCAACGGACTAGAATCAGAACACAACCAATCGCCTCGGGCAATCGTGTCCGCTTTTTCAAATCACAACGCCTGTTCCAGAATTTCGGTTAATTCCTCCGGCGTGAGCGCAATCGGATTTGCCTTCATGCTGCTCGCGTTCGCCGCCTTTGTGACCAGGTCGGGGAAATGTTCGCGTTGAATGCCAAAGCTGCCGAGGCGCGGAACTCTCAAGTCGAGGACCAGTGCGCGAACCCATTTCACGCCGTCGTCGGCTTTGGCCTGCGAATCGCCGGTGAGCCACCACGCCGCCTCTTCGTAACGGTGCAACGCCGCACCCTGCGGATCACGCTGGCGCAGCGCCCGGAGATTCATCGCCATCACGTGCGGCAGCAACGCCGCGCAAATCGCGCCGTGCGGCACGGGAAAACTGCCGCCAATCGGCCCGGCGAGACCATGCACCGCGCCGAGACCGGCATTACTCAAAGCGAGCCCGCCGAACAGACTTGCCACCGCCATGTCTTC
>DLMG01000385.1:15727-20228 GCA_002479245.1 Verrucomicrobia subdivision 3 bacterium UBA7542
TTGTCCTGCCCCTTGCTGAACGCGATGCGCAACGACCGCGCCGCACGGCGGAGGCCTTCGACGCACAAACCGTCGGTCATCGGGTTCGCGCGATTGCAGACGAACGGCTCAATCAGTTGCGTCAGCGCGTCGAGCCCGGTGCTGGCGGTGAGCTCCGGCGGCAAAACACAAGTCAGTTCGGGGTCAACCAGAGCCACTTTTGCGAGCATCAACGGACTGCGCAGGCTGACTTTCACTTTGTGTTCGGGCGACGCCAGCACCGCGTTGCGTGTCACTTCCGCACCCGTGCCTGCCGTTGTCGGAATCGCGATGAACGGCGCCGACCATTTCGTCAACGCCTTGCCGCGCCCGATGATTTCGATATAATCCAGCAGTTCGCCGTCATTTGTCAGCATCGCGGCAATGGCCTTGGCCGCGTCCAGCGCACTGCCGCCGCCAAAACCAATCACGAGTTCGCAACGCTCTGCCTTCGCCAGCTTCGCTCCCTGCTCCACCGTTTCTAATTCCGGTTCACCGGCGACGGAAAAAGTTGTCGCGCTCGCGTCGGCAGATTTTAGATTGGCCAGGAGCCGTTCCGCGCGACGCGCGTCACGTCCGGTCACGACCAGTGCCCGCCGGCCAAAATCCCTGGCGATGGCGCCGGCATCATTGACTGCGCCCGCACCGAAGACGATTCGCGTGGCGCTGGCAAATTCAAAACGCATAAAAAATTCCGTTGGTAGGGACGCGCAGCCGCGCGTCCTGGTCCCGCAAAGCGGGATCGGCCCTATCATTTTTCGTCATCCGGGAAAATATTGTCGAACTTCACGCTGTGGCGTGGCTCGGCCATCATGGGCGCGACGGCGTCCCGCCAGACCGGGTAATGCTTCGTTTCCTTGTGCGCGGCGGCGGCCTTCGCATCGCGATATACTTCCACCAACACAAAGCGCGTCGGGTCATCCTGCTGCTGGACGACATCGAAGCGCACGATGCCCGGTTCTTTCAAGCTTTCGCGCGCGTTGGCGAACGTCGCCTCTTTGAAAGCCCCAACGCACTCCGGCTTGACGCGAACATGAACGTGAACCACAAGCATGTGCGACGAATAGGCGAAAACGGGAAAAAGCTCAAGCCCCGTCAACAACTAGAAAAATGACGGGGATGCCCAATCGAAACGGACTTGCAACAGTTTCAAAGTCTTGACTCGAAGCGGTAATCACCCGAACCGATTTCAAAGACCGCGCAGCCATTTTCCTCGCGGAGAAATTTCACGCCCCGGCTTGATGACGCAGGCTTGCCGCTTTCAGTCACGAGGGCGGATGATTGGGCCGGAACAAACACCGTCGCCACCGTGTTCGCCGGGATTGAAACCTTCAAGGTGAATTCGTCACCGCGGCGCTTCCAGTCGCTGACAATTTTTCCCCGGATGGAATTGAACCGCGCCCGGGTCCACGCAATGTCACCGACGAACTGCGGCTGGATGAGAATTTGTTTGAAGCCCGAGCCGCCGGGGTCATTCCGAATTCCAGCCAGATCGTGGTAAAACCATTCCATGATCTGGCCGAGCATGAAATGGTTCTGCGACGAACTGCGCCCGGCGTCCCATGCCTCAGTCAAACTCGTCGCGCCCTTTTTCAACTGACAACCGTAGCCGGGTTTTTCCGACTGGTTGTTCAGGTCAAAAATCACGTCCGAGCGTCCGCCGTCGGCGAGCGCGCGGAGCAGGTAGCGGTAGCCCACGTCACCGGCCGTGAGCGCATTGCCACGCGCGCGAACGTCGCCGACCACGGCGTCCAAAACGGCGGTGCGGTTGGTCGCGTCACAAAGGTCCATCACGAGGGGAATGGAATTGGCGCATTGCGAACCGGTGGCATAGACGCGGTTGGTCGGGTTGTAAAATGTGTCGTTGAACGCGGTGCGGATTTCGCCGGCAAGTTCGGAAAATGCGTTTGCGTCATTGGTTTTGCCGAGCCAAGCCGCCACCTGTGCCATGATTTGCACGTCCTGGAAATAAAAGGCGGTTGCGGTGAGCGCGATGGGCGTGAGCTGCGCCACGCCCGGCGCCCCCGGCCCGACGTCGTACCAGTCGCCGAGGCCGTAGTTGACGATGTGATTTGTCGCGCGGCCACCGAGGAAGCCGATGTAGCTTTTCATCGCGTCGTAATGACGGTGGAACAGTTCCAGGTCGCCGTCGAATTCGTATTGCTGCCACGGCACGAGAATGAACGCGCTGCCCCATTCGGGTGAATCGCCAAACCGGCCGCGCTCATTGTGGTTGGTCTGGCCCCGGTCCCGGAAGATGGCGTACTCCGGCGCGGTCGTGGGGACGAGGCCATTGGTCAACTGCGAATCGGCCATGTCGTTCATTTGCTTCGTAAAAAGTTGCGCGAGGTCGAATTCATAGCGCAGGGCCGGGCCGTTGAGGTGGTCCTGCTCCAGCCAGCCGCGCTTTTCGCGCTGCGGGCAGTCGGTCATCAGGCTCATCATGTTGCCGCGTTGCGCCCAGCGGACGAGCGCATGAATGCGATTGAACAAATCGTCGGAGCATTGGAATTCGCCCACCGGTTCGGAGGCGGACTGGATGACTACGCCGGCAATGGATTTGACGACGGGTAAATTGGTTTTGCCTTTGGGCGGCAGGCAGTCCACCTGCAAATAACGCGCGCCGCGGTAGAAAAATTTGGGGAACCAGGTTTCCGTACCCGTGCCTTTCAACGTGTAAGTCCAATAGCTTTTGCCGCCGCACGTTGTGTCGTCCAGACGGCCGTCGGGCTTCAACAATTCGGACGGGACGATGCGCACGACCGCGCCCGCCGGGCCTTTCACGGCGATGTGCGGCATCAACGCGGCGTTCTGGCCGAGGTCATAAATCCTCGCGCCGTTCGTGAGTTGGCGGGTGGAAATCGGTTTCAACACCTCAAACGCGCGAATGGGGGGCGCGGCGCAGGAAAGGCCGCACAGTTTTCCGCCCGGTCCGCCGGTGGTTTGCGCGGATTGCCATTTTGAGTCGTTGAAATTTGCCTGGTCCCACCCGCCTTCCACGAGCCGCGCATCAAAATCTTCGCCGCCGTAAATCGAGGAAAACGTGATGGAGCCCGGCGCAACGCGCCAGTTTTCGTCCGTGCCGATGATTTCGACCGAGCCGTCGGCGTATTCGAGCCGCAATTGCGCGATGGCCTGGAGCGGGCCAAAGGTGTAGGGAACAGGAACGAAGCGCTGGGGAGTGGTGTTATGCACGTCATACATCCCGCAACCCAGAAAAATTCCGGCGGCATTTTTCCCTTGGTGCAGGAACTTGGTGACGTCACGGGTGTCGTAGAGGCAGGTCCGGTCGTATTTCGACCAGCCAGGCGCAAGCAGATCGTCGCCGGCTTTTTTTCCGTTCAGCGACAATTCGTATTGGCCGAGGCCGCAGAGGTTCACGAGCGCTCGCTTGAGCCCGGGCTTCACGGTGAATTCGCGGCGCAGCAGCAACGTTTCAAAATTTGTGGCCGGTGCGGAAATCCATTTTGCCTGCCAATCCGAATCGGCAAGAACACCCATCGTCCATGTCGCCGGCTGGCTCCACGCGGAAACCTTTCCGCCGGCGTCCCAGGCGCGGACCTTCCAAAAAACCTGCTGCGCGGATTTCAGTTTCCTGCCACCGTAGGAAACCTGAATCGTTTCGCCGGAATCAACCTTTCCGCTGTCCCACAAATCACCGTCGTCCTCTGCCAGATTTTTCCCGGACGATGCGACGAGGATTTGATACGCCATCTGCTTCTGGCCGCGTTCCCGGCTTTCCAATTTCCAAAACAACCGCGGATTTGGCGAGTCCACGACGAGCGGGTTCACGGCATAATCGCAGCTCAAACCGCCAACGGTCACGGTCGCCAAACTCTGGGAACTCATCGCCAGCAAAAAACCGGCGGCAAACAGCATGCACCTGCGTTGTGCCTTGCTCCGGTCAAATGGGGTCAACATGCGGAGCATGAGCTTAAGCCATCTTCGTTCGTGAACACAAGTATTCAAGTATTCCGGGCCGCGCAATTTGCATTGAACCCGCGCGATGATCTTTCCACACTTGCCAAACTATGGGCGCGCAATGGAAACAGGCCGGGCGCGAAATCAACGCGCAGAAAAAAGGCCAGATGGTTGCCAAACTGGTCCGCGAAATCATGGTCGCGGCCAAACTCGGCGGTCCTGACTCCGACCTTAATCCGCGCCTCTTCGCTGCCGTCGAAAAAGCCAAAAAAGCTTCCGTTTACAGGGACACCATTGAACGCGCCATCAAAAAAGGCGCCGGGCTTGACACGGAAAAGGTCAATTACGAAACCATCGTCTATGAAGGTTTCGCCCCCCACAAGGTGCCGGTCATCGTTGAATGTCTCACCGACAGCCGCAACCGCACCGCGCCGGAAATCCGCAATTTGTTCAAGGCCGGCTCGCTCGGCCAGCCCGGCAGTGTGGCGTTTTTCTTCAATCACCTCGGCGTGGTCGAAGCCACCCATCCCGATGCCAATCGCGACGCGGAAGCCGACGCCAT
>DLMG01000385.1:20427-20610 GCA_002479245.1 Verrucomicrobia subdivision 3 bacterium UBA7542
CGTTGAAAGCCGCCGGCTGGAACGTCATCGCCTCGGAAATCCGTTATCTCGCCAAGAATTTTGTCGAAGTCGGCGAGGCTGCCCGCAAGGACGTCATGGATTTCCTGAACGCGCTGGACGACCACGACGACGTGCATCGCGTCTATGCGGCGATGAGATAAACCCGAATTCCGAAGTCGAAGT
>DLMG01000386.1:0-13008 GCA_002479245.1 Verrucomicrobia subdivision 3 bacterium UBA7542
CGTTGCTGGAATTTGTCCACGCGGCCGGCGGTGTCCACGAACTTCTGCTGGCCGGTGTAGAACGGGTGGCACACGTTGCAAATGCCCACGATGATCAAGGGCTTGGTGGAGCGGGTCTTGATCTCATTGCCGCAGGCGCAACGGATTTCCGCGTCCACATATTTCGGATGAATGTCCGTCTTCATAAAAAGGGGTGCAAACTTATCAGGAAATCGCCGTATGACAAGAGGGAATTTGATTTAAAGAACGGATTGATTTTCGTCTGCTGATTGATTAATGTATCTGCAATGAACGGCATGAGCGAATACTGCAAAGACGCGCTGAAACTGGCGGTGGTAAAAAAACTCGGCGCAGGCGAGGGATTTTCCGCAAAAATCCCCGGTTTTGCCGGTCTGGTTGTGTTTGCTCCGACGCGCGCCGAAGTGATGAATGAATTGAAATCCGCGCTGGAAGGCTGGGTGGAATTGTCGCTGGCGCGTGGCGATGGTTTGCCGGCGCTGCACGATCTGGCCGTTGTCGCTTAACCAGCCGAAAGCCAGTCTTCGCGGCTGATTTCCGTTTCCCTCAAAATTTCACTGACCATTCCCACGCCCAAAACGCCGCCGTGCGGATTGGGAATCGGCAGTTTCATGGCGCCGCGAACCATGAACTCATGCTTGCCGCCGGAAAACGGGCCGTCCCATCCGAGATTGCGGAGCCGCTTTATCAATTCCCGCCGCGTTATCGGTGTTAATCGCATATAATTTTTGCTTTCTCTTAAATTTCAAATTGCCGTAAAAACGGTTTTCTAGGCCGTCGGAAAGAAATTTATCACATAGAAAATTGGCCTAGTTTACTGGTATTGGATGCGAAACTGCACCTTTGGCGATGCGTAATGTCACTTTTTGGAATGCGATACTGCACTTTTTGAAATACGGAATGATGCGAAACTACAATTGTCAGGATGCGAAAAATCACTTTCCCGCCTTTTTGCCTCTGTCAATAGATTTTTCTTTTTGCCAGCGTTTTTTTGCAGCGTCCCTGCGTTGCTGGATTCTATTTTCTTTTCTCCACATTTGGAAACCTTGTGCAATGGAATTGAACCAATGCTCGTCCACGCCATCACGGGTGAATTTTTCGACCATTTTATCAGCCATTTGCTGCCGGCCTTCGTCTGTTTTGTTGTCGTCCCCATAAGCCGGCTCGCTGCCGAGGTCGGCATAAATTTTTAGCATCGCGCACCAATACTTTCTAAAAAAATGCAAGCAATCACCAACGCTTCTTCCGCCAATAACCCGGCGCAAACACTCATTGAATTTCATTGGGAACTCCGGCGTTTTTGCGTTGGTGACAAACTTCCGGCAAATCTTAGATTCAAAATGAGGCACCCATTCTTGTATTTTCCGAATCCATCCTTCGGCTTTATCTTTGTCGTATAGCGTCGTGTGTGCTTGTGCTACTACTTGGTCAACTTCTTCGTCTGTTGGTTGGTGCCCTAGTTGTCCCCATAAAATGTCCCGCTCAAACCACCGATAAAATTTGGACTGAAACTTTTTTGCCTTTGTAAGGCATTGCCAAACGCAGCAATTGTTCCAGTGTGATTGGATATTTAACCTCACTTGGCATTTGTGGGATTTTCTTTATTCCACCGCTTGGCTGCGGCTTTTTTTGCCCGCGCCGATGGCTGTTTAGCTCGCCACGCAAGAAAATCTCTTGCGTGCATTCTGTATAGTTCTTCAGAACTGTAAATTAGTTGTCGGTCTTTTTTCATCACCGATTCTATTTCATCCAGCGATGCGGGCGCAGCTAGTTTTTCTGCATCTTCAGAAGACATTACGGCCTGTGCGTATTTTTGGCCGGCGGACTGCGGATATTGAATTTGGCTGACATGCCCCCTCCGAATCATTTCTTTTACATAATCGCGGTAAATTTTCTCTCTGCGGTCTTTGTGTCTTCCGCCCACATTCAGCCGTAAAAATTCATCAAAAGTAACAGGGAATTTTTTAGGGGTTGGAATTTTTATTGTCTCACCTGGAAAAAGACCTTGCGTGAATAATCGTGCCATTTCCTTTTCAGTCTCACGCCTTAACTGAGCAAGCTCATCTATTTTCGCGTTCCTGATGCCTTCGCACGCATACCATAATTTTATAGCTTGGTCTGCAATGGCCGACGGATGCTCTGGGGCTATTGGATTTCCATTTGCGAGGATTGCGGCTATATGTGCAATTCGAGGGGTTGAAGGGACAAACTGTAAAACCTTTTGCCGACATTCCTCAAGCGCCTTTGCTTCCTCCCCACTTTCAGCGAAAGATGGATTTGGTTTTTCTGGTTTGGTTTTTTTGGCTTTGATTTCAGAATAAAACGCGGGAAATCAAGGAAAGTCCAGCAACAATCCGCGCCCCCATGACCAAATTTTGACTACACGCCGCCAATCCACTTGCGATCCTCCCAAACGGCCTTGATGGAAGTCAGGTTGCGGGAATCGAATATGTTTTTTGCGGCGGAAAGGAGTTTGCCCTTCTTCAAATTGTTGAAGGCGTCGCTGGCGCTGATGGCGACGAATTGCAGCACGCTCGGGTCGCGGTAACAGTCAATCATGCAGCGTGTGCAGCCGTCGCGAATGAGTTTTGAGTCATCCCATTCCCAAACCTTGCACATGGGCTTCTCCCAGAAATGACAGCGGTAAAGGTCCAGTTTCCAGTCGAGGTAAAAATATTTATGCCCGCCGAGGCAGCCGAACTTCTCCTTTTCGCCACGCAGATGCCGCTGCATTTCGGTAAGCGATTCCGCCGGATTGACAACCGGGAAACCGCTGCGCTGTTTCATCCGTTTGATTTTCTCAAACACCTCAATCAATTCATCCTTCGAGTAATTGACCAGCCCGCTGTCGCTGAAGCTGAGATAGCTGCTGGCCAGCGAAGTCAGCGGATAACTGAACGTGCAGCTTTTGAAGCCCAGGGTTTCGAGAAATTCCGGGAGCCGGTCATAATCGTCAATCAACCGGCTCGCCGTGATGCTGGCGGTGGTCTGGATGCCGGCCGAGTGGAAGAATTCGTTGGCGCGTTTGATTTTCCTGCAGACATCCGGCAGGCCGCGGTTCTTCTCGTGTTTGGAAACATCGTGCGCGTCAATGGACATGATCACGCTGCTCAGGCCGTCGCTGGCGAGGCCGCGCATATTTTCCTCAGTCCAAAGCCCCCCGTTGGTGCAAATCATCGGATGAATCCCGCGCTCCGCCGAGTATCGCGTCATGGCACGCAAATCGCGATGCACCATCGGTTCGCCACCAACGAACAACAGATAGCCGATGCGATTTTTGACGGCGATGTCAATGACGTCACGCGTTTCCTGCAATGTCACGCTCTGCCGGGCTTTGGGATCAAACTTGGAGCGGGCAAAACCGCAGAAATCACAGTCTGCATTGCAAATGTTCGTGATGGCAAACTGGAGATAGCCCGGCCCGCCATGATTAAGCACTTCGGCGGCAAGCTTGAGCACGCCTTTCTTTGGCCGCCTGACCGGCTTGGAAAAGTCTGATGCCGGCGCAGCCGGAGGAACGGCTGCGACAACACGCGGAGTTGTTTCAACTGAAACTTTGTTCATTACGAATTACGACATTCTGCGGGCAAGTAATGTTGCGGGCAAACCTTCTTTCTTTGCAAAAATCGTTATTAGTGATTTTCCCTTTGCGCGAATGGCACGTAAGGTTTAATGTTTTTTCGGCTTGTCCGATGGTGTAATGGTAACACAGCGCCCTTTGGAGGCGTTATTCATGGTTCGAATCCATGTCGGACAGCCAATAATGTCAATGAAAATGCGGGTTCTGTGGATGTTTGCACAGAATTTGCACAACAACCGGCACGAACTGCTGACCGTCGCGTGAGATTCCCCGTCACCATCCGACACCGCGCCAGCAGCGCGAAGATTTACGCGCCTGCCGGGAAGTTCGCTTACTACCGCGTCGCCTACGCCACGGCGGGCAAACGCCGGATGCAGACCTTCGCCGCCTATTCCGACGCCAAGACAGCCGCCGAACGCATCGTGCGCGAACTGGCGAACGGATCACAGGCCGCCGCCCTCAACGCCAGCCAGTCCCGCGACGCCCTTACCGCATTTGAACGGCTGGATGGCTATTTCAAATCCAAAGGGAAGCGCGTCAGCCTCAATACCGCCGTGGCGGACTATCTGGACGCAGTTGGCAGGTTGAATGTGCCGTTGTCCGCTGCCGTGACGGGCTATTTGAACACCGTGGCGACGGTCAAGCGCGTGGACTTGGCCGCCGCCGTAAAGGAGTTTGTTGACGGGCGCGAGGCCGAGACAAAATCGGTGAACGGCAAGAGGCCGGAATTGAGCAAAAATTATTTTCAGATCACAAAACTCTGGCTTGGCTGGTTTGAAAAAACTTTCCCGGCAACGGCGGTTTGCGACCTGACGAAAGAGCATCTCGACAAATTCATGGCCGGGCGCAGTCACCTTGCCGCCAAGTCCAAAAATCATCTTCGCGCCACGGTAAAAATGTTTTTGAATTGGTGCATCAAGAAAGACTATTTGCCCGCGAACCACCGCTTGCTGGATGCGTCTGGCATGAAGCGGCAAAAGGCTGACAGCGGCGAAACGGATTTTTACCGTCCGGCTGAATTGCAGGCGATGCTGGATGCGGCGGACGACACCATGCGCCCGATTATCGCGCTGCAAGGGCTGGCCGGAATACGACTTCAAGAGGCGCAGCGGCTGACGTGGCAGGATGTTTTTGGCACGGCGGAACATATCGCCATTTCCGCCACGAAATCCAAGACGCGCAGCCGCCGCTTGGTTGAAATCTGCCCGGCATTGGCCGCATGGATTGAACCCTATCGCCAGCATGAAGGCGCGTTGTGGACACAAAGCCGCGACACCTACCACGCGGCATTTGTCGAACTCCGTGAATCGCTAAAAATTCCGGCGCGGAAAAACGGATTGCGCCATGCGTTTTGCACCTACCACTTCGCGCTGCATGGCAACGAAAATTTGACGGCGGCACAAGCTGGAAACAGTCCCTCCGTGATTCATCAGGCATACAAGGGACTGGCGACTAAAGCAGAGGCGGAAAAATGGTTCAAAGTTCTGCCACCGAAAGCGGCAAAGAACGTGATTGCGTTGAAAGCTGCTGGCCTGACGCAATGACAAAAAATCCGAAATCCAAACCACAAAGTCCGCCGAGGAACGCGGAAGCAAAAGCGGTAGTAGAATGGGCTTACCGCAACTTACGTCAAAACAAAGGCGAGCAATTTCCATTTGCTTGTCAATTCCAGTTCCAGCCCGCTCGCACGGTAAAGCTGGTGACACGCGACGAAACCACAAAACTTTTTTCCGTTGCTGAAATTCGTGAGCGAATTGAGGAATTGAAAAAGTTGGCAACCGACACTGGGGAGCAGGCAGAAAAAATTTCCGCGCTCGATAATCCCGCAAATGCAAACAGGCTTGTGGAAAGTTTGGGCGGCGTTGCCAAACGCGCAAACGAATTGCTCTTGCAACTCGCCAGAAATGGCAACCAAAAAGCCGTTGAACAATTGGCTTTTCGCGCCCTCGCCGTTGCGGGCGAACTCGCAAAACTCACGCGGAGCAATTTGGAATTGGTGAAGCCAATCGCCCGGCGATGGGGTGCATGGCCAGTGGCTTACAGTCCGCATCGAGACAGCAAACACGAACTGGAAGCGATGGTTGAACAGTTGGAAGTTGGCCATGCCGCCGAAGAAAACGTGCGGGGCAAATGGAGTAACAAAAAGACGGACTACCAGCCGTTCAAAGAAATTTTAGGAACTTACGCGGCTCGCATCATGTATGGCGTCCTGCACCGTGCATACGACGACACGCCAGCATTGCGTGACCGATTGTTTGCGGAAGTGCGGGGGTTTTTCGCAACGCTTGGCGAAAATTCCAAACCGCTGACAAAAGAAGAAAAACGACTACTCATTGAACGCGGCTGGCCAGCTTGGATTGTGGACTTGGTAAATCTGCCGCCATTTTCAAACGCAACCGCGAAGGATTGGTTTGAAGTCGGCTGGGCAGCATTGAAAGCGTCGGCGGGCGGCAACGTGACAACTATTGAGAAACTGCGTCCCGTTGGTGAATCACGCGCAAAAGTTTGGCGCGACTATGATGCGACGCCGGGGCAGCAAGAGAATCAGCGCGAACGGCAGATTCACGACCGCTTGCTCGAAGCTTTTCTCATGCGTTTCAAGTTCGACGAATAAAAAGTTTTCCGCCCTTCAAAGCTGGTTTATTCGACTGCCCGCGCCCGTGGGAAACTGCGGGCATGATTCAGCGCACAAAGCCCGAATCCGCCACGAGCAACACAAAGTTGGCGGACAAATCGCAACCGCAGCACACGCCCGGCAATGACCTGCCGCACGGCGACCGACAATTCCTGACCAATAGCCAGCTTCAGGAAATTCTCCCATTGTCCCGCCGCTCAATTTTCGAGTGGCGGCGCAAGGGGATTCTCCCCTCGATTCAAGTCGGGTCAAAAATTCTTTACCACCGTGAAAGTGTCATCGCGGCATTGCTACGCCAGCAACGTGGAGGTGGTGAATGAAATCCGAAACCATCGGCACACGCGAATTGTCGGCATGGCAGGTTGCGTCCGGCGTGGTGTGGGTGCAAACACGCTCGCCCCAGTTCGCCCGCAAACTTTTGCAACGTAGTGATTCTCGCCTTGTCGCGTGTGGTGTCGCGGGCGGTTATCTCCGCACCTTTGAATTTCTGCACGGGCTGGCATGGGCGGGACGATTGATTGCTCGTTACACCAAAAACGAGACGGCGACTAATGCGCGGAAAACCGCGCCCGTTTGTCCGCTCCGGTGACAATTGGCAAAAAGCCGGATGACGACGCCCGCCAACATCTCCGCGCCCATTTCCTTTGGCTTGGACGTGACCAAGCCGGGCAAGCTGGAAACGCGCTCCACCGGCGACGTGTTGGTGGATATTCAGTCCGGCGTGTGGCAAGAACCCGTTCTGCGCGTCCGTTCGCTACCGCACGACAGCGACGAGCAAAAAGCCGCTAAAAAGTTGCTGCCTTATGCGACATGGGCGGGCGTATTCGGCTACCGCGCCAATGAAAGATTGCTCCAGCACTCCGGTCAAATCGGCGTTGATCTGGATGACCTGGGCGAAGCCAAAGCCGTTAGCACAATTCAAAACGCCGTCGCCGACAGATTTTGTCTTGCCGCGTTTCGCTCCATTCGGGGTGAAGGTGTCCGGTTGCTTTTCAGAATTCCGCCTTGCTCGCCGGAAAATCACGCCATCGCTTTTGAACAAGTTGCCGAACACGTCCGCAACACCTACGGCTGCGAGGTTGACGAATCTGGCAAGGATGTTTCCCGCGCCAGCTTCGTCAGCTTTGACTGTGGCTTGTGGTTAAATCCATCTGCCAATGTCCTGCCGATAATCCTGCCTGTGTCACACAGCGGTATTGCGGCGATTACTCGCTGTGTGCCATCTGCCTATGGTGGACAACTGGCTTTGACCTGCTGGAATTGGTTTGGACGGAATTTCGCCAACATTGTGCCAGTGTCCGGCGATACGGTTAAAACGCACAAAAACATTTTGGATTTGGGCTTGGCCATCGCGTTACACGCCGACCGGATTCAAGAGCCTGTGACCGCACGGCTGATTGATTCGGCTTTTGAATCATGGTTGCGTGAACACCAGAAGCAGGGTGTCCGGCTGCGTTGCTCACCTGACGAATACCGGCGTGAACTGCGCGACAGTGTTGAAGGGGCGCGGCGCAAAAGCTGGTTCAAATCCGCTGCTGAAAAATGGCTTCGCTGGACGCGGCACAAAGATTTTCCGCACTCCGCCATGCCGCCAGAAAAGATTTTGTTCGCCATCCGCCAGCATTGCGCCGAATCCAAGAGCAATGATTTTTTCATCGGCGCGCGGGACGCTGGCCTAGTGGCGGGCGTCAGCTACCGCACGGCTGCCCGTGTCATCCGAAAACTATGCGATGAGGGCCAGCTCAAAAAAACCGGCGAACGGCGACAACTCCGGCACGCGCAAGACTACCGGCTTAAAACATGAAAACGACCAAAGCACCAGTGGTTCGATGCGGCCAACGTCGCCCCTACGCCAAAGGCACACAGGCGCAAATTGACCAAAGGCGAGGTTGTGTGGCACGGATGCTCTATGCTGGCGCAACCAAGACTGAAATTCATCGCGCCATGCGACAACGGTTCAACATCGAATGGAGGCAATGTGACCGCTACATTAAATGGCTTGCGTGCGTGCGCGCGGAACATCCTCAAATTTCGCTTTCTGAATGGCTGAAAAACATCGAAAGCCAATACATTTCAAATAAATTGCACCAGCAAACAGCGGACACAAATCCATTCGTCAAATGACTCGCGCCCGCGCGCACGGGACATTGCTAAAAGTAAGTTTATTTTGCGCCCGACATGACTCACGCGCGCCTGCGCGGAATGTTTCAAAAGTTGCACTTGCTCCGTCTCGCCGTGAGTGGTTCAATCGCCAGCGTCAGTTAAAATTAAAGACCAGAAAACACACAACATCCAATTTGCGGCTTCGGCTGCTGTCCGCTACGAAACAGACATTTCCCGGACTCAATAGTAAGCGCTGATGCACGCCCCGAACGGGCGTGTCTGAAAGCGTTCTATTGAAGGCATGTCTGTGCCTGTAGCGGGGCGTGAGTAGGTCACGCCCCTTTTGTTTGGACAACGGCTTGGCCGCACTGGAGCCAAAGCCATGAAAACGACGAAGTTTTTCCTCCTTATCGCAGTTGCCGCATTGCTCGGCTTGCCAGCCAACGCACAATCTAAAATGGTTCAAGGAAAGATTTATTCCGTGGATGACCCCGCTTGGGCTATTTTCAATTGCAACATGGAAGTCGCTCAAACTTCCGGGAATGACTTGATCTGCAAGACTTTTCAGACCGTCTCTTCCTCTCACACGGTAATCGGTCATAATGTAAACGGGCGCACCGCCGCTGTCGTTAACGATTCTCACCGTGTTTATGGAAAAACCATAGCTTTGAGAAATTACTCTAATTTGCCCGTTGGTTACATTATTGACTATCCCATTAAAGCCATTCACGTCGGAAAAATCAGCGTCATTTCAACCGGCAGAACTGGCGGAATGATAGATGAAACTGCCAAAGCATCCCGCTCCTATGAACTTTATGACATGGGAACGGATTACTTTCCACCCAAGCGACCATTGACGCCCGAAGAGAAAAAGGCCCAAGCTCAAAAAATAGCCGAAGCAAAAATTAAGGCTTTGGAATCTGATAAAGGTCAAGCCAGCAACGGGGTTTCCGCCGCTCAGTGTAGGCTTGGACTAGCCTATTTGAACGGCCAAGGCGTCGAAACCAATCGGTCTTTGGCCATCGAATGGCTTGGAAAATCAGCGACTCAGGGCAATGTCGAGGCACAAGAAGCCCTGAAAAAGATTTCAGAAAACAGCAGCACCAATTCTCCTTAATACCTTTCGTTGGAACAATCCGTTCACACACGACCTTCCCATGAGCAACCCGCCAAACGAACCACCGAGTTTTGTAACTTGCCCGTGTCAGTATTGCAGTGGGGGGATCGAATTTGACGCCACCGGTTTTCAAAAAGGGGAGACGCGCAATGTAACGTGTCCACATTACCAGATACGTCTTCGCGATTGAGCCGCCGGACGCGCCACGACCCTAGGGTCAGTAGCGGAGCATCCGCCAACATCTTTGCAAAGCAATTCTCCGGGCGCAGAATCATAGAGGCAAAATTCCCGGAGCCGGGCGGCGGGTCAATTTGGAGCGCAGCCGGATTAGGCGAGCAAGACATTGACGCGACGACCGGCGACACATAATCGGCCTCTGATTCACGCGCACGACCCCACGCGGCTGCGCCATGATTAAAACAGCACATTGCATCGGACAAACCGTCGGACATCCAGGTGGATGAAAACCGGCGGTTGGTTGGGGGCATACACAGCGGATGACGTGGCTCATAACGTGGCAACCAAGTTGGCATCAGGCGTGGCATCGAGCGCAACACCCGACGCCGCATTGGGGTTGGCCTCGCACATCGTACTGATACGCATGGCGTGACGCAACTTTCACGCCGCAATGAGCGGAGCAAAAAAACCTTAATCTGTTAAGGGGTTCGGCTTGCCGTGCTCAAAAGCGTTATTCCGTAATTTACGGATGCAGATTCGGTGAGCGGAAACCGGCAGCAATTTGACGCGCTTTGCGGATGCAACGGCAACAATCGGGTGAACATTTTGGCTGCCGCATGGCGAGTGGCTTGCATCCTTGTTTTGGCGTCCGAACCGGCCTCGCGTGCCTGCGCAAAATCTTCGCTGGTTACGTCCAAAATCTGGCACGTCATTTTGTGTAAAGATTACACGTTCGCCCGTCCTGTTTCGCGTAGAGTCGTCAACTACGATGAAAAGGAGATCGGACGTATGAGCAGTGAGCAAAAGGATTTTTTGGGCGTCATGCCGCCTGCCAGACCAGATATGCGGGAAACTGGCATCCGCGCCGAACAAAACCAAACACCGGCAGGCGAGACTGGTTTTATTAACCAAAAGCAATTGCTGGCGCGGTTGCCAATTAGCCGCCGCACGTTGTTCAACTGGCGCACGACCGGCAAAATCCCCTGTGTGCGGCTGGGCGGGCGTCGCATCCTGTTTCACTGGCCAAGCGTCGAAGCCGCACTGCTGCGTTACCAAAATCCGCCGGCATGACAATTCCCCTGATTGACACTTTGCCCGAATGGCGCAATCTGTCCGCGACGTTTTTGGAATTAAAACCGAGATGATTCAATGGCATGAGCGCAAATGAAAATAAACCCGGCGGCGAAGTGATCCTGTATCAGACCGAGGATTTGCAGACTCGCGTGCAAGTGCGGCTGGACGGACAGACGGCCTGGCTGTCTTTGAACGAACTGGCGGAGTTGTTCCAGCGGGACAAATCGGTGATTTCCAAACATCTTAAAAATATATTTGAGGAAGGCGAACTGTCGGCAGCGGCAACTGTTGCAAATTTTGCAACAGTTCAAAAGGAGGGCGGGCGCACGGTTGCGCGGAACATCGAGTTTTACAATCTGGACGCCATTATCGCCGTCGGCTACCGCGTGAAATCGGCGCGTGGCACGCAGTTTCGCATCTGGGCGACGGCGCGGCTGAAGGAATATCTCGTGAAAGGTTTCACGATGGACGATGAGCGGCTGAAAAATCCGCCGGGCAAGGGGCACACGGATTATTTCGACGAACTGCTGGCACGTATCCGCGACATCCGCTCCTCGGAACGGCGGTTCTACCAGAAGGTGCTGGATATTTACGCGACCAGCGTGGATTACACGCCGGATACGGATGCGTCCCAGAAGTTTTTCGCCACGGTGCAGAACAAAATGCACTGGGCGACGCACGGCCACACGGCGGCGGAAATCATCCATGAGCGAGCCGATGCCGGGAAACCGTTCATGGGGATGCTGACGACGCGCCCCGGTGGGCGCGTGCGGAAAGAAGATGCGGCGATTGCCAAGAACTATCTCACGGAAGACGAATTGCAGGTGCTAAATCGCATTGTGAATCTTTACATCGAATACGCGGAGCTTCAAGCACTGGCGCGGAAGCCGATGACGATGCTCGACTGGATTACAAAACTGGATGAATTCCTGAAAATTTCCGGGCGCAAGCTGCTGGATCACGCCGGGAAAATATCGCACGAAGCGGCGGTGGCAAAAGCCGAATTGGAATTTTCAAAATTCCGCGTGCTGGAAGATGCGAAACCGTCGCCGGTGGAAAAGGATTTTGAGGCGGCGGTGAAAAAGTTGAAGCAATTGAAGCCGGGCAAGAAAAAGCCCTGACGTTCAAGCGAAGTGTTTATTACGGGGTTTGGAATTTTTTCCAGACTGCCCTTTGTGTTTCGCTAATAGGCGGCCAAAATGCACGAGTGGCAATGTGAATCCGAATGGGGGTGGGGCATATATGTTTTTTCACCGTGGCAAACCCCTCACCGTGCCGTCGCCACGCGCCGCACTTGCCCTGTGGCGTGCGTTCGGTTCGTTCCGCGAGTGAAGCCCCGCCCATATCCAGCGCGGTGAAAATCTTTGCACAGAATTTGCACAAATCCCGGCCAGACATTTAGTTTGCACAGTTTTTGCACAAGCAAGCGGTTTGCACTAAATTTGCACTAAAAAATCTGCCGAAAGTTGCCCAAAAATGCACGAATTATATTGCAATCATTAGGTTTTATCTGTTACTCTATGGGCAATGAAAACACAACTAGAGGCAATTGCGGGAAGCGGCGAGAACACCCTAAATCATGGTTCGAATCCATGTCGGACAGCCAAATAATCACTTCACTTTAACCGTCGAGTTCCGATTCGCAAGCACTGCAAATTTCGGCATCGGCTGATAAATCGTTTCCTTCACCGGTCCTGCCACAACGCTTCAACCAAACCATGAGGATGCTGATGTCCGCAGGCGACACCCCGGAAATTCGGGCCGCCTGGCCGATGGTGGTTGGACGAATTTTTGAAAGTTTCTGGCGGGCTTCAAGGCGCAAGCTGGGCACCGACGAAAATTCAAATGAGTCGGGAATCTGCTTGTCCTCCAAGCTCTTGAATTTCTCAACTTCCGCCTCCTGCCGTTCGATGTAACCGGCATATTTGATGGCAATCTCAACTTGCTGGATTACTTCCTCGGACAGAGTGTCATTGCGATTCGTCAAATCTTTGTAGCCAACTTCAGGTCTGGAGAGTACTTTTGCCAAAGAATTGTTTACATAATATGTTGAATATAAACGACTTAATTCTTCTAATACAGCTTTCTGTTTGGAGCAAAAAATTGAATGCTTACGTTCGGATAAAAGCCCTATTTCATGTCCGATGTCTGAAAGCCGCATGTCGGCGTTGTCTTGGCGGAGCAAAAGCCGATATTCAGCGCGCGATGTGAACATACGGTAAGGTTCAGTCGTGCCTTTAGTAACCAAATCATCAATCAGGACTCCGATATACGCCTGATCGCGCCGAAGGATGATTGGATCGA
>DLMG01000386.1:13133-31082 GCA_002479245.1 Verrucomicrobia subdivision 3 bacterium UBA7542
CCAGCCTCTTCATATCCGGAGGTTCCGTTGATTTGTCCGGCTAAAAACAGATTCTTGCAAGCCTTTGTTTCCAAGGACGGCAGTAATTGTGTCGGATAAGCGAAATCATATTCCACAGCATAGGCTGGACGCATGATTTCAGCATTTTCGCAGCCTATGATTGTCCTGACCAATTCCACCTGGACTTCAAACGGCAGACTTGTTGAGAAGCCGTTGACGTAGAATTCGTCGGTTTCAATCCCCTCCGGCTCAAGAAAAATTTGATGCCGCTCCTTTTCTGGAAATTTCACAACTTTATCCTCAATTGACGGACAATATCTCGGTCCTATTCCTTGAATAGTGCCTGAATATAAAGGGGATTTGTGTAAATTTGAGCGGACTATTTCCGCAGTCTTTTGTGTAGTAAATGTTATGAAACAGCTCAATTGACCGTTTGTTTTGTCGAGAATTGAGTTTGGTGGATACTTGCCATTGGAACGGCTGGCTTGCGGCGTTTTCCCGGGCGATTGTTCCATGTGGAACAAATCATCCTTCCAGAATGTGAAATAAGGAACTGGTTCGTCTCCCGATTGAACTTCTGTTTTGGAGAAGTCGATTGATCGTCTCAAAAGTCGTGGCGGAGTTCCGGTTTTTAGCCGGCCAAGCTCAAGGCCGATTTCTTTAAGCGACGCTGACAAGCCTAGTGCTGCCGAATCGCCGGCCCGTCCGCCTGGCTGCTGGTTCGATCCAACATGCATCAATCCCCGAAGAAATGTCCCCGTCGTTATGACAATTGTTTTTCCGAGGTACTGGACTTCAAGGGTTGTTTCGACGCCGAAAGCTTCCCCATTCTTGTGAAGAATTTTCGATGCCTGTCCCTGTTTTACATCCAAATTTGGCTCCGATTCGCAAACCCATTTCATGCGAAACTGGTAGGCCTTTTTATCGCACTGAGCGCGCGGAGCCCAGACAGCCGGACCTTTTTTGGTGTTCAGCATCCTGAACTGCAACCCGGTCATGTCCGTGTTCCTGCCCACCTCCCCACCCAAAGCATCAATTTCGCGCGCCAGATGCCCCTTGGCGAGTCCGCCGATGGCAGGGTTGCAAGACATCTGTCCGATTGTGTCTGCATTCATGGTAAGCAGCAAGGTTTGACAGCCCATTCTGGCAGCAGCCAATGAGGCTTCAATCCCAGCGTGACCGGCACCGACAACAATGACGTCGTATTGTTTTGGGTAAACAAACATGAAAATCAAACCAATGTGTATTTATTACGTAATATGTTGCTATCAAGTATATTAGAAATTTTTGTATCTTGGTTTGCGGACAGGTGTTCGCAAATTTTGAAGATATGCTCAATGTCTTCCTCCATTCCGATTCCCTTGGAGATTTCCTCAACGGTGAACGGCTTGCCGGGTTGCTTGGAGAGGAAAACAAATACCCTGCACTGCGTCTCAATCACCTTGTCGGCCGCTTTCTTGCCAGCCTCAACACCTGGCTGGTGGTAGGCGTTGACATTGATTAGCGAAGCATAAAGCCCCACAGCTCGTTCAAACAGGGCGATCAACATCCCAACAGTGTAAGGCGACACATCTTTGACTGTGATTGTAATGGATTCCCGTCCCTTTTCGGCCAAAGCTTGGCGGGTTCCCAAGTAAAACCCATGAAGATAATCCCCGGATGTTACCTTTGGCTCAACTTCCAGGCTTTGCTTTTGTTCATCCTTCAAGACCTCAATAAAGGTGGCGAAGAAGTTGTTCAGTCCATCCCTGAGCTGCTGAACGTACGAGTGTTGGTCCGTCGCCCCTTTGTTTCCAAGTACGACAATTCCTTGGTTGACCACGTTACGGTCCAAATCATGTTCTTTCCCAAGCGACTCCATCACGAGTTGTTGAAGATACTTTGAAAACAGCTCCAGACGGTCTTTATAGAGTAAAACGACCATATTTTTAGTTCCTTTACCGTTACCTGACTCGTACAAAGCCAATGCGAGCTGTGACGCTGGGTTTTCTTTAACGTTAGCTATCCGTGTCGACTCGTCACATTTACAAGCGCCTAGAATTAAACTGTTTATGTCAATTCCTTGTAATGCGGCTGGCAATAGCCCGACAGGCGACAGTTCGCTGGTTCGGCCGCCGACCCAATCCCACATCGGGAATCGTGTCAACCATTTGTTCTCTACTGCCCGCTTGTCGAGGGCGCTGCCAAGGGTGGTTATGGCAACAGCATGCTGCCCGAAATGGAGACCTGCGCGCTTGAAAGCATCTTCGGCAATGAGCATACCGTTGCGGGTTTCCTTGGTGCCGCCGGACTTGGAAATGATGATGCAAAGCGTTCGGTTCAAGTCAGATCCAATGGATGCCAGAACCCGGTTCATTCCGTCGGGGTCGGTATTGTCAAAAAAATGCGGCTTCAGCTTGTCTGTGCGCGGATCGCCCAAGGCGTGGGCGACGAATTGCGGTCCCAGAGCTGATCCGCCAATCCCGATTAAAAGGTAATTCTTGAATGGCCCACCAGCGCCGCAGACTTCATTTGCGTGAACCTTACTGGCAAAATTCTTGATCTGGGCGATGGCATTTTCAATTTCCTTGCGAATGTCCGGCGTTGGCGCAAGTGAGGGATTTCGCAGCCAATAATGCCCAACCATCCGGTTTTCATCAGGATTAGCAATGGCTCCGGCCTCAAGCTGTGCCATGTTGGCAAACGCCTTTTGGATCTTCGGTTCCATTCGGGCGAAGAACGCGTCGTCCACATTCATCCGGCTCAAATCCACGGCCAGGCCGAGCTCGGGAAACTCGGTGTAATACTTTTGAAAACGTTCCCACCACTGCAATTTCGTATAATTCATAAAATAAGTCTCAAATAGTTTGAAATAAACCGGACAGCAAATCCTAGCAAGAAAAGAAAATCCGAAAAGACATTTGAACCTCAAACCGGCAGATGAGATGAACCGCGAAATACTTGGCACGGCAATGGCCACAACCAAATGGAAACCTAACGCAGAGAGGCAGAGGACGCCGAGGACCGCGGAGGAAATCCACTGTGCTGTGGCGTTTTTGCATTCCTTTGCGGCGAGTTTTGTTCCGGCCCGTCGGCAGCCTCGCCCACCGGAATCCGTGTTCATCCGTGGTTAAAGATATTTTGCGTCTTTTGTGCTTTTTGTGGCAAAGAAAATTCTCGTCTGGGTTTGGGTTTATTGAGCCAACTTCAACATCCAAACGCAATTGTCGTTCACCCGCACTCCAGATGCGCCCGACGTTTGAATGCCGCCGGAAAGGTTGGGACGGCAGGTTTGAATCCGAAACCCAACTTGCGAATGGTCCCGAATTTTTTACTTCACCGGCAGGGTGATGCGCATGGTCGTGCCGCGACCGGGGCGCGACAAAATCCGGATTTGTCCGCGATGAGTTTCGATGATGCGACCGACGATGGCCAGGCCAAGCCCGGTTCCTTTGGCCTTGGTCGTGCCCAGAACTGTGGTGAAGGCCCGGCGCTGAACTTCCCGGCTCATACCACGGCCGGTGTCCCTGAATTCCATGGAAGCGTGCGTTGCGCTCGGGTTGCCGCGCGGCAGATGAACTGCGCGGGACTTGATGGTAAGCGTGCCGCCCTCCGGCATGGCCTCGGCGGCATTGAGGATCAAATTCAGGAACACTTGTTCCAGTTGCGTCGCGTCGCCCATCACGACCGGTAAATCGGGCTGCAATTGGCGGATCAGCCGGATGTTTTGATTCGCCAGCTTGTGACGCACCAGCAATCCCAGTTCGTCCACCAATTCATTCAAATTCACCGGCGCGAGCCTGGGCTCGGTGGTGCGCGCAAACGCGAGAATTTGCTCGACGATCTTGTTCAGGTGCTCGATTTTTGCGTCAATGATCCGGGCATCCTTCGCGCGCGGGTCGCTGTCGGGAAACTTCAAATCCAGCGAGTGATACAGCAGCTTCATCACCGTGAGCGGATTGCGGATTTCGTGGGCGACCTCGGCGGCCAGCAGGCCGAGCACGGAAAGCTTTTCGTTCTGACGCAATTGCTCCTCGACGTCCACGACGCGTTCGTACAGCCGGGCCTTTTCAATCGCAATGGCCGACAACTCAGCCAGCGCGCTCAAGATGCTGATTTCCTCGTTGGAAAAATTGTACGGTCGGCCCATATAGACGCTCAATGTCCCAATCGCCTGACCGGCAAAGATCAGCGGCACGCTCAGCAGCGAAACCAATCCTTCGCACCGCGCGACTTCGACGTGCTGATAACGGCTTGACGTCTGGACGTTGGCGACCTGCATCGGTTTTTTGCGGCGCACGACCACGCCGAGCAGGCTGTCGTCCACGGGCAGCCGCGGTTTGTTGAGGTAGGCTTCGCCCGCGCCGTGGCTGGCGCGCAAATCAAGCCATTCGCGGCTTTCATCCAGCATCATCAGCGAACACACCCGGGCCCGCATGAGCAGGCACGCTTCGCGCGTGATGACCTGCAACGCCTCGTCCAAATTCAACGTGGAGTTGATCGTCCGGCTCACGCTCGCCAGCGATTCAAACAAATGAACCTTCAGCCGCAACTGTTCATACAGCCATGTGTTTTGGATTACTTTGGCCGCTTGGATGGCCAGTTCCTGGAGCAGTTCCTGGTCTTCAGCCGTGAATGCGTCCGCGCGATCCGAATCCACATTGAGCACGCCGCGCGTTTCGCCGTTCACTTCCAGCGGCACGGCCAGTTCCGACCGCACGCCGCGCCGCGCCATGACGTAACGCGGGTCCTGCGTCACGTTGCCGACGCACGCGGGTTTGCCGGTGCGCGCAACCCAGCCGGTGATGCCTTCACCAACGCGCAATTTGAGCCGCGTTGCCGCCGCCAGCAGGTTCTGCGACGCGTGGATTTCCAGAAAGCCCGATGTGGGATTGATCAAGACCACTGAACCGCTCGACGCGTGCATCAGCCGCACCGCTTCGCTTACGATCAATTGTAGCGCTTCCTGGGGTTCAAGCGTGGAATGAATGACATTGCTCACTTGATAGAGCAATTGCAGCCGCTCGTAACGCGACATCCGTCTGGAAGGCTCGTCACTCATAAATTGGAATTCAGATTCATCGCACGCGTGCCGTCAGCACCAGTCCCATCGCCCCAAAAAACATATTGGGCAGCCAGGCCGCCAGCCAGGCGGGCAGATGGCCGGCGGAGCCCAGCGCGAGACTCACCTGCTGGATTATAAAATAGACGAAGCAAATGAAAATGCTGCCGGCCACGCCGACGAAAAGATTCCGGCGGCCCGAAGCCGCGCCAAACGGAATGGCGATGAGCACCACAACCAGACACGTCCAGGGCGCGGCCAGACGTCCGTACAATTTCGTGAGCAGCCAGCTTGCATCCGCCCGCGGCAAATTCGGATTTAGCCGCAAATGATGATAAATGACTTTGAGCGGAATATCCGCCCGGCGAGAATTGCGGAGGCTCTGATAGCTGCTGATTTTGATCTCGTCCTCAATTTCCGCCGGTTTTTCGGTGAATTCTGGCATTGCCAGCACATTTGTTTGAAATGATGGCAACAGCGGCGCGCTTGCGTTCGTCTGCGAGTATCCCGCCGCATTGAAAAAAGTCCAGACGCCGGTGATGCGAATCGCGCGGTCGGCATACAAGCGGTGGCTCGAACCGTCAGGCAGCGTCCAGTTCACCTGCGGCTTCAGCATTTCGGCGGTTTTTACGCGATATTCGGCAATAAACCATGTGCGATGATCACGCGCATTGGTGAAGCCGAAGTTGCGGAAATCGTTTTGCGTTCCAACATCGCCCGGCTTTTGCACATAGCGGGTCTTGATGCGGTCCGCCCAATTCGCACTGCGCGGCACGCACCATTCATTCAGCCAGAACAAAACCACGCTCGCCGCCAAACCCACGACCAGATAGGGCACGCACAAACGCCACAAACTCACGCCCGCCGCGCGCATGGCGGTGATTTCGTTGTGGCGCGTGTGATTCGTGAGCGTGTAAAGCAACGCGAGCAGCAGCACGACCGGCAGTATCGTCACCAAAAATTCCGGCGTCATCGCAACGGAATACTCGATGACATCGAGCAAATGCAGTTTGCGTTCCTGCATTTCCTGCAACTCGGTGAACAGGTCGTAGGAAGTCCAGAAAATCAGAAAACCGCCGAGGCAATACGCCAGCGGCGTGAGCAGTTCGCGGAACAGATATCGGTCAAGCAACCGCATTGTGTGGTCAGAGTAAGCGGGGCGAGTCGTATGGAGCAAGTTTTGTCGTCAGCGCAAAACTAATCCGCCGGACGAAGCTCAAAGCGTATCGCTGGTTTTCGCCCGCCTGTGCGCTACGGCGCGGCAGCCTTCGCTCTTCGTTCTGGCTCGCCGAGCCGCAACTCGCAGTGGAACGCCGGATTTATCCGGCAGGCGGACGAACCGCGCGTGGGGCTAGCCGGATGAATCCGGCGTTCCGGCGGCAGTAGCGGGTTGTGTCTACCAACCGGATTACCACCGCAAAAAACCTTGCGTGACAGCGTGGCTGTTTTAACATGATAATCTTCGGCCCCTTGGTGGGTTGGTAGCTCAGTTGGTAGAGCAGCCCCGAAAGTTTTCGGGGTTGGTGTGGGGTTTAAGCCCCCGCTTTGATGGGTAATTGTTTTTGTGGGTTGGTAGCTCAGTTGGTAGAGCAGTGCCCTTTTAATTCAAAACCGCGAATTTTAGCTATTTTTAGCCATTTTTAATTCGCCTTTGCAATCATTACGGAACCCTTGATTTCATTGACGATTTTCGATGTTGCGATGTCATCCCTTGTCATCTCAAAAAATCCAAAATTTTTCAATCGGGTTACAAGAAAGGTGCAAGTTTTTTTGGTGCCTTTAGGGCATTTTTCGCGCCCAAAATTTGCACCCACTTGCACCCGTAATGCGACGCAACCCTTGTAATTACTGGCTAAAAATGCGGGTGCAAGTTTTTCAAATTTTAACACTGCAACTGTGGCGCGAGCTTTTGCACTACAAAGTTAGGGGCAGCATCAAAAATGATGCTGCCATGTGTGCCAATTTTATTCAGCCGTGTTTAGGAGCCTGATCAACTCTGAACGTTGCACCAGAAACTTTCCGCGAAGCACACGACACGCTTTCAGTTTCCGCCGTTGAACCAGCCGATAAACGGTATAATAATTCAAGCCGAGCATTTTGGCTGATTCCTCAATCGAATAGGCTAGGCGTTCTGTGGTGGCTTCTGCTGGTTCCAGTTTTTGTTCATTTTCCATATCTTTTCTGTTTAGGAATGATTGAACGATTCCGTTCAAATCCGCAATCGGTTCGGCGTTGTGCCTCACCTATTTTATTGCGAATGAACACAAAATTTCACAGGCCGGAAGGTCAATCGAAGTAAAATCGCGCGGCTGATTGTCCGCCTGCGCGGTTGGTTATGCTCACGAATTGGAAGCTGATTCCGCCAATTCCATTGTCAGAAATTTATATATGTTTTCCTGACAAAAAATCACCCTCAAATCCGAATGCCGCGACTCTGGCTTTGAGTGTGCAATCGCGTTTCGGAAATGGCGCGCGCCATTTTGATTTCAAATGATTCGACCACGATGCCCATGTCCTGGCGGGGATATTTTTCGTCAAGATGTTCCCTCACTTGTGCCTTCAGGTCTTCTTTCCAGAGGTTCAAAACCTGCCGTTGATCACGCATGAACGCTTGTAGCACTTCCCTGACGCTGTGGCCGCTGTTCAAAACCTCTTTCATCTCCCCGGACTTCAACGGCAGGCATTCGACGACCGCAAATTCCAAGCCTGTCGCCGTGCGCCGGTGGCAAACCGACGTGACCTTCGACAAATCAATGTCATGCTGCCATTGCGTGCCGTCGTCGGTTTGGATGACACGACCGGGCGAAAGCAGGGCGGATTTGAGGGCATCGTTCGCAGTCGTTGATAGATTACATTCGATGTTGCGAAGTGCGGCACAGTTCGCCTTGAATTGGTTCAAATGTTCCGCGAAATGCTGCATGGCCTCGATGTTGGCCTGCTCTTGAAGCGGTGTGGGTCTTTCGTAATAGTTCATAATTCACCTCATTCGGTTCCCAACAATTTCAATAATTCGGTTCGTGGCACGAGCAATTTGCCGCGCAAGGCGCGGCAGACTTTCAATTTGTTGCGCTGAATCAACCGATACACGCTGAAATAATTAACGCCGAGCATATCGGCGGCTTCTTGAATTGAATACGCCAGCCGTTCGGTTGTTTTCGTCGCTTGTGATTCTTCAGTTTTTGGAATTGTTTCCATACGTCTCCACTGGTTGTGGGTTTTTCATTGGGAAAGAAATCAACTTTTCAATCTGTTTGCCCCAATCAATTTCGGAGAGGAAATCAATCGGTCGAATGCCAAGCGCGGAAGCCAGGTAACACACCTGCGTCAGATCAATCCGCAAGGAACCGTCCTCGATTTTGGAAATGGTGCTGCGCGTGGCGTCATGCCAGCCCGCGAGCTGCAACTTGTCAGCAAACACATCCTGCGTCCAACCGCGTTGGTTGCGCCATCTGCTGACCAGCCGCCCGATGAAATTCCGCTGCTTCATTCTTCAACCGGCTCAATGTCCCATTCGTCCGCCATTTTTTTGTCCAGTTTTCTGGACGAAATGGCGTTCCGATTCATTTTCTGGTGCCGTTTCATTTTCGTTGTCCCCGATTCGGGACAAAATGACTTTGCGCTCATTTTCTCATGCGTTCTCGGCGCGCGCGTTTCATTTTGAAACAAAATTTTGCCGCCGTTTTTACCACAATTCCGGTTTCCCGGTTGTGATGAAATCTTCACAACTTTTCGGGATTTAAAAACCGACTTCCCAAGGCATGGCAAAGCCATGCGATGGGAAGTGGGGGTCATCAAACTGACAGCAAAACCGGCGTCAGTTCTCGCCAATAAGCCTCAATTGAGGGAGAAAACAGGCAATGGTGCCTGACCCATTATGGGATGAAGGGCATTATCGCATCGGCTTTCGCCGACCTAGCCAAGATATGGAGAACCAGGATTTTGTCCTGCCTCACTGAAACCAATAGCACAGCCGAATTGAAACGCAAGTTGCAGAGAATGATTTATTTTCAGCCGTGAAAAATCCTCCGTGCGCGAAATCCTAAACAGCAACTCCCCGGAGCCGGGCGGCGGGTCAATGTGGAGGCGAGGGCAGCAGGGCGCACTACATTGACGCGACGACCGGCGACATATAATGAAACATTCGATTCACGCGCACGGCTCAAGTTCATGCGATGTTGCACACTTCAGTATTGACCATCCGGCTCAACCAGTCGGTAACTGGTATTCCGGCCTCCACCCTGGTCTTGGATGAGAATGCCCCGATCGAGCAAAATTTTAATATCCCTCAACGCCGTGTCCCCGGAACATTTAGCGAGTTTGGCATATTTCGATGTAGAGAGCTTGCCTTCAAAACCATCCAGCAACCGGTTGATTACCTTGCGCTGCCTTTCATTGACCTGTGACTGGCTGTTGATTTGCTCCCAAACTTTTGCTTTTCGCAGAACGCTCGCCAGACCAGCTTCCGCCCCGGCTACAGCACGACCGAGACAAGCCAGGAACCATTCCAGCCAAGAAGTAATGTCCACTCCACCTTTTTGGCTTCGCTCCAGGTTTAAGTAATACTCGTTTTTTTCGGCTTCAATCTGCGTGGACATGCTGTAAAACCGTTCAATTGTGCCTTCCGCCCGCGCCAGTGCCATGTCCGCTATCGCCCGGCTGATGCGCCCGTTGCCATCCTCAAACGGATGGATGGTCACAAACCAAAAATGAGCAACACCTGCCTTCAGCACCGGATCAATTCCCTTCGTCGTTTCAAACCAGTCCAGAAAGACCGACACCTCATGCTCAAGCCGATCCGCCGTTGGCGCTTCAAAATGAACCCGCTCGCGCCCCATTGGACCGGACACAACCTGCATCGCGCCAATGTCAGCCGGACGCCACGTGCCGACCGTGATTCGCCGCATACCACTGCGGCTTGTCGGGAATAATGAAGCGTGCCAACCAAATAATCGTTCAGCGGTCAACGGCTCGGCGTATTTTTGGGTGGCGTCCAGCATCATCTCAACCACGCCTTCCACGTCACGGCTTGCCTTCACGTTGTCTCCAAAACCAAGACCCAGCCGGCGCGCGATGGAAGATCGGACTTGCGCGGCGTCCAGCAGCGAACCCTCGATGGCACTCGACTTGATGACATCGGAAGTGAGCGTTGTCAGACTGGCTTCCGCGCGCAGCCGAAAACCAAGACCCTCCATCCGTCCAAGCAGACGCCCTTGCCGATGCCGGACATCCGCCAGCAACGGCAAAAGCTTGGCGTTGTCCCACCGTAAATTCGGCCAATCTGGATTTTGGTGGATGTAGTTCACAGTTTTATTCTCCGCTAAATCTGCGGTGATTGCAACAACTATTCACCGCATTATATGCGGCGAATAATGCGCTTATTCACCGCACCATCACCGGCTTACTTTGTCTGCGGGCTACATTATTATGATTTAAGTGTTTCATAATTTAATAATAGTGTTTCATATTTCAATTAAATGTTTCATTTTATGTTGACATCGTTTCACAGCAATGAGATATTTGGCGCGTGACAAACAATGCACATCTTTCGGAACTGTTTCGTATTGTTGAAGGCGCGATTAGGATGGATGGGGTTAAGGTCAGAAACTACGCGGCGCTGTTGGCTGACAAATTGTCCGCAGAAGGCGACGATGCGAGCGCACAACGTTTGAGAAAGATTCTCGATGCAAGGGCGGTGCAATTGCATCCGACGAGGGTGGAACAGCACGCCCCTCCGCCTGTTGATGGGGAGAGCCGATTCCCGCTTGTCGAAAAGGTTGAAATTCCTGAATCTGTCAATAGGCATCTTCTCACAGAATCGCAAAGGACATTTGTTGAGGATTATTTATCGGTGGTGCGCTCAAGGGCTGAATTGGAACAAAAGGGAATTTCATCCGGCACAAACCTTCTTTTGTATGGGCCGCCCGGCTGTGGCAAAAGTCATCTGGCTTTCTTCATTGCGAAAGAGTTGCAATTGCCGCTTTACATGGCGCGGCTTGATGGGTTGATTTCCTCATTTTTGGGCAGCACCGCAAAAAATATCCGCGCTGTGTTTGAATTTGCCTCACGAATGCCCTGTGTCCTATTGCTCGATGAGTTTGATGCCATCGCGAAACTACGCGATGACCAGCAGGAACTCGGCGAACTGAAGCGTGTTGTGAACAGTTTCATCCAGAACATGGATGGTCTCGGACGTGACATCACTCTTATTGCGGCGACGAATCATGAGCAATTGCTCGACCCTGCTGTGTGGCGAAGATTCCAGTATTTGCTGCACATTGATCTTCCGAATTTGGAACAACGCGACGCATTTTGGGAATTGTTCTCCGAAGGGCTTAATTGGAGTTCCAAGGAACTGAAAGTGCTTGCGGACTTGTCCGAAGGATTTTCAGTTGCAGCAATCGAAGGCGCGGCCAATCGGGTAAAGCAGCAAATGATTACACGCCAAACAAAACCCAATCTTAATACGGCGGTGACGGCGCTTTCATCGCTTGTTCGTGGTGAATCGTCCACGAAAGCTGTTTTGTCGTCAATGCGGCTGGACGAACCGCACGCATTGGCAGAGCGTCTGCAAAAGCGGAATCCACAGATTTATAGCCTGTCGGTGGTGGGAGAAATAACCGGATTATCCAAGGCAACAATGAGCCGCCATGCCGGTAATGGCAGATCCAAGCGCAAGGAGAAATGATATGGCCGATGAAAGACTCTATGTAAAAATCGTCATGCCCAAGCAGGGTGTAGAACGGCCAAAACAGGGCGGTAGCGGCGAGATCAAAAATTTTCACACTGTCACTCCTGCATTGCGAACCAGATTGACTACTGGACTTGATTCTGCTGAACGCCTGCTTGTCAATCTGCCTTCGAGCCGTCCGGTTGTGCCGCTCAAAGCAACTGTTGTTGCGAAGGCGCTCGCTAAAAGCCACTGGCACGATGCGCTTTTTGACCAGAAAAGTTGTCCTGTCATCGGCGCGGGCAAACCGGGAGAACTTTTTCTGAAAGGTTCACGCGAAGGCATTCAAACTTTGAAAAGACGGATTTTGCATGGGCAAAATAAACAAATGGTGAAAGAAATCTCGGCATTAAAGGAGTTGCGTCCTTTTTTGCCGGAAGACCGACTGAATGGCGTTTCATCCGATAAATTATTTTCTGTCGCGCCAGAAAATAATGGCCGACGGGCACTCAAGGTAAAGTTGTTCGATTATTCCGATCCAAAAATTCAGGACAGCGAAATCGCCGCGTTTGAAACGCGCCTTCAAAGCAATGCCCTGTCCTTTATCCGGCATCCGCAATACAAAGGGCAGGATATTTACACGGTGATGTGCAAAACGGAAAAAGATGTTGGCCTTTTGTCCAATCAGCTTTCGGTTCGGAGCGTGGGACTGATCCCCATGTTTCGCACATTAAAAGAAACGCGCCTGAATTCACGGCCAGTGCCGGATTCAATTTTTACTTCAGAGACAGACCCACCATCATTTCCGGTTGTCGGCGTTGTGGATAGTGGTGTGACCACGACCGTTCCAGAATTGGAAAAATGGATTTACGGCCGTGAACGGTTCGTTGCCAAGGCCGAAGAAAATACTTATCACGGAACATTCGTTGCCGGTCTGCTGATTTGGGGGCATGTGTTAAACGCAACTCATGCGGAAATTGGCAGACATCCTTGCCGGGTTCTCGATATTCATGTTTTGCCCAATTCCGATCCAACTTTTGGCGCGGTGGGAAACATCACTGAATCAGAACTGCTGCAAGATTTGGAACAGGCGCTTGTCAAATACTCAAACGAGGTCAAGGTCTGGAACCTGTCACTCGGCAGCGATGAAATTTGCGAATTGGATCGCTTCAGTGATTTCGCGGTTCAACTCGACAATCTGCAAGAACAGTTCGGTGTGACATTTGTAATTGCAGCAGGAAATTATCAACATGCTCCACTCCTTTCATATCCCCGCGACGAAGCCAGCGCGCGAATTGGTCGTATAACCAGTCCGGCGGATAGTGTTCTTGGAATTACTGTCGGGGCAATTTCTCAACATGACCATCCAACGTCTGGCACACGGCGCGGCGAACCATCGCCATTTTCAAGAAATGGCCCCGGACCAAATCACATTATTAAACCAGACCTGGTCCACTTCGGCGGCAACATTGGGAAGGATTTTAGCCATTCACTCGGCGTGACTTCACTCGATAATGGGCCGCAAATTGCGGAAGATGTTGGAACGAGTTTCGCCACGCCGCTGATTGCCCGGCAACTGGCTTCCATTCACCATCGCATTACGCCGATGCCGTCGGCAACGCTGGCGCGGGCGATTTTGACCCACAACGCCGTGGACATCCGCACCAGGGAACGGGTTAAAGACCTCGACGATCATTACCTCGGTTTTGGCACGCCATTGGACATCGAACGCGCGTTGGAATGTGACCCGTGGAAAATGACACTCGTGTTTGAAGAAGTGCTGCGACCCGGATACTTTCTTGAATGGGACAACTTTCCTTATCCCGAATCACTGACTTCAGGTGACAAATTTCGTGGAGAAATTTGGATGACGTTGGCATATCCACCGGCACGCAATCCAAGTTTCGGCTCGGAATACTGCGAAACACACGTCAATGCCAGTTTTGGAACTTACAATGAACGGGAAGAATTCAAGGGACAAGTTCCGGTTGAGCACGCAAACAAAGGGATGCTCTGGGAATCGTTTCAGGTCAAAGCGTTGCGCAAATGGGCGTCGGTGCGAACATACCATCGTTTGGTTTCACCGCCGGTGCGTGCAAAACGCTGGCGACTCCGCGTTGAACTGCTTTCGCGTCATGGCGTTGAAAACACCAGAGCCAGCAATCAGCCATTTGCACTTTTGCTGACGATTTCCGACCCCGAACACAGAGCGCCTGTTTATGATGAAATGAGCCGAAGTCTGCGGACACGGTTCCAAACGCAAAACCTGACACTGCGCGCAAGCGTGCGAGTGCAATCACAGATATGAATAAAGACGAAGCGGTGGAAATGATTGCCAAACGATTGCACGTGGAAAAACTTTGGCCGCCAACTGCGTGAACAGGTAACAATATGACTTCTCTGCACGCTTTGCTACAATTCCAATTACCACTTTCCAACAATGCTAATTTACCATCTCTCAATCAAAAACTTCCGCGGCATCCGTGCGCTCGACTGGCATTTGAACGGGCGCGTGCTCTGCCTAATTGGTCCTAACGACTCCACCAAGACCACGGTCCTCGACGCGATTGAACTCGTTCTGCTCCCGCGATACAGCACCACGATTACAGATGCGGATTTCTACAATGGTGACCCAACCATTCCGATTGTCATTGAGGCTACGGTCGGCGACTTGCCGCTGGAATTGATCGTGGAACCGGAAAAATTTGGCCTCTGTCTGCGTGGATATGATAAAACCAAAGGGATTCTTGAAGATCCGGTAGATGGGGTTGAGCGCGTTCTCACCGTCAGGTTCGAAATCGGAAAGGATTTGGAACCGGCGTGGACTGTTGTGAAGCAAGGAATGCCGACGCCCAAACGCATCGGCTGGCAGGATCGCGAGCGTCTGAGTGTCAGTCGGTTGGGGGACGACGTGGAAAGGCATCTTACGTGGGCGCGTGGATCAGCTCTTACGAAACTAACCGCCAAGAACACTACCGCAGCACAGACCTTCGCGAAGGTGACTCGCGAAGCGAAGAAGATCGTCGCTGAATCCAAAATGGAGGAACTGAACGCTGCCGCCGTTGCCGCGAAGACCTCTGCCGCCCTATTTGGTGCAGGTTTCGACGACCTGAAGCCGGGCCTCGACTTGACTGGATTCTCGCTCGGCACTTCTGTGCTGGGACTCCATGAAGATGCGGTCCCGGTCCGTCTATGGGGGCTTGGCACGAAGCGGCTTGCAGCACTCGCAATTCAACAAAGCGGCGTCGGCCAGAATTCGATCCTCCTCGTGGACGAGTTGGAGCTTGGGCTTGAGCCACATCGAATTCGGTTACTGTTGGAACGGCTAAAAGCTGCGCCGGACGGGTCGGATCGAAAGGATGGACAAGTAATTTTTACGACGCACTCCCCGACTACAGCGATGACGTTGCCAATTGACCAATTGCGCTTTGTTCGGTCGAACGGTGGCACGACCATCGTCGAAAAAGTCCGCCCGGAATGCGGTGATGACTTGCAAAGTGTGGCGCGAACTCACGCGCACGCATTTCTTGGCCGCAAACTAATAGTTTGTGAAGGTGCGACCGAAGTAGGTCTTTGCCGAGGTCTCGCAGAAACTTGGGCGCAGGCTCATGCTGGTCGCCACCCCTCGCTCGTCGGTTGCGTGCTCTTAAATGGAGGGGGCCGAACAAAAGCACCAAGCGTTGCCTTGGAACTCAAACGTGTTGGATACCACGCCGCGTTTCTCGGCGATTCCGATAAACCTTTGAAGCCTACGGCGGCAGAACTGACGGCTAAAGAGGTAAAGGTGTTTCAGTGGGAAGGAAATGTCTCGACCGAGGAACGTATCGCCGCCGACCTCCCGCTGGACGCTCTTCAGAAGCTCCTTGATGCGGCTATCGAGCAGTTTGGCGCTGCTACCGTCCTGAGCCATGTCTCGCATTTCGGCGGTGTGAATGTGACTGCGGCTGGCGAACACTTGGCCGCATGGATTAAGCCTGAGTTCCCGGAAACAGCGGTTCGCGATGCGATTGGCAAAGCCGCGAAGAATGGAAAGATCGGAAATAACGAAGGGTGGTTCAAGAATGTCACTATGGGCACCGGACTTGGAAAGATTGTTGCGGCGACAATCCATAATATACCCGATAGTCCGCTCGCTAAAAAACTCAGCCAAGTCGCCGAGTGGATTTATGCCTGAGGATGTGGCCAAGCAGCTTGCCAATAGCCAGCGCGCGCTCGTGGTGGCACCGGCAGGATGTGGCAAGACCCACCTCATTTCGAGTGCGGTGGCGTGCGCGACTGGCCGCCAGCTTGTGCTCACGCACACGCACGCTGGGGTAAAGGCAATTTGCGAACGCATGTTTGAATTACGAGTGCCCCCATCGCAATATCACGTCTGCACCTTGGACAGTTTCGCACTTCGTTATGCTGCGGCCTTTCCTACTGTTTCCGGTTGGACCGTGCCTGAACCTGAAGGAGATCAATGGGCAGAACTCCTCCCTGCTGCGGTTTCGGCACTAAAACTAAACGCCGTCGAGGAAATTCTGCGCGCCTCCTACAGAGGTATCTTTGTGGACGAGTATCAAGACTGTTCGACAATACAGCACGAACTCGTGCTCCGTCTGGCATGCGTGCTGCCCTGTCGGGTTCTCGGTGATCCGCTACAGGCCGTGTTTGCAGAGTTGAATAAGGCAAACGCACTTCCGTGGGCTGAAGTCGCGAAGACTTTTCCCCTGCTGCACCAACTCAATTATCCGCACCGATGGCAGAAAAAGAACGAGGCGCTGGGCAGATGGCTGCTCGACATTCACCCCGCACTAATAAAGGGCGAGCCAATTGACGTGAGCCGAGTCTCGTGTGTGAAATTCGTGGAATCCAAGCCGGGTGTGCAAATCGGCCAGTGCAAGGGACTACTCCGATATAAACAAGAGTCCATCGTGGCACTGCGGAAAATGCGACCTTCTTGTCATTCACTGGCCGGGGACTTAAAAAACCTCTTCACCGTTTTTGAGGATGCTAACGGGGAGGACATTCTGAAGGCAGCGCGAACACTTGATGATGCAATCGGTGTGCAACGAGTCGGAGCACTGCATGGCCTAGCCAAACGGTGGCTTACTTGTCTGCCGACCCAAGCCATTGCACCTCTCGTAGCGGATGTGATTGCAGGAAATCCAATCAAGGTCAGGCGACCGGACTTGATTGTGCTTGGGCAAACGCTGGAGCGAGTCCGGGATCAGAACGATTTTCGCCCGGTGGCCGACGCCTTCGACGCCTACGCTGTGCTAAAAGAAACACCCACGTTCATGAGCAAAGAACTCTGGCGCGGGATCACAGCCGCTGCACGACATGCGGCTGGCACCATTGGCCTCACTCTACATGACGCTGTGTGGCGTCAGCGTGACATGCACCGCCAGAATGGTCGCCATCCACCTCGACACTGCCTTTCGACGCCACTCTTGGTAAAGGGTCTTCAATTCGATCATGGCGTGATACTCGACGCCGCAGATTTTCCCGGAACTGAAGCACTGTATGTCTCAATGACGCGTAGTTCCAAAAGTCTCACCATCGTCGCGGAGAGCCCATTGCTCTCGACTACACGAGTCGCTCCATGAAGAGGATTGCAGAAATAATCCCGAACGACAATTCAACATCGGTCGCAATATCGCAGGTGGAAATTTACACGGACGGCGGATGCGAACCGAATCCCGGCCTGGGCGGTTATGGCTTGGTGTTGTTGCATCCCAAGAAGCGCGCACAAGCCAGCGATGGCTTTCGTTTGACCACCAACAACCGGATGGAAACGTGTCAAGTTGAGGAAGCCAAGCGGTTCGTTGAACCGCCATCGTCTCTATTTTGATAGCACAAAGTCGTTGGCAAGATTCGTGGAACTCGTCATTTACTAAAATCTGCGGTGAAATAATCGTCCGATGGGAATGATTTTTAGTGTGGGTTGGATGTCGGCCCCATCATATTCAGGAATTTTTCCGTGCCTCCCAGGTTTGCAACAAAAACGTGGCCATCGTCCCGGCGAGGTTCACGGCCAGTTCGGCGTGGCGTGGCGCTGGCCGCGCGACTGCCACTCCTTTGCCATGAGCGTCGCTATGCCGGTTTCGTAATGCGCCCAAGCCCTCCACGACTGTCTGACAGCCGCCGAGAATTTGTTTGAATAGTTGCTCGGTGTGCTGGCTCGGCGACAAATTGAGCTGTCGTGAGGTTAAACCGTAGAGCTTCGGCAGGTCGGCGCTGTCACCGGTCACTTGAAAAC
>DLMG01000321.1:0-9990 GCA_002479245.1 Verrucomicrobia subdivision 3 bacterium UBA7542
GATATGCACAGTTTGTTCACCGATAACGACCCGTGAACAACCTGCGAACAACTCGAATCAGCCAATGGAATCGACTGTTCGCTTAATTTGAACGAAGAATTATTCACCGGATTTTCGCCGGAAATTCCGCGCGGTGAAGAAGTTTGTTTTGGGAGAATTTGAAAAAATGCGCAAAAACAAAGAAAGGCCACCCGTTCGGATGGCCTTTTGATTCCTCGAAAGACTTGCGCTCAAGCCGCCGGTTTGGACTTCGCGGCCTTTTTCGTTTTCGCCGCCATCTTTTTGCGTTTGATGTAGCTTTTCCGGCGTCTTCGATTTTCAACTTTGTTGGATTGTTTGCCCATAAGTGTCTTTACTTTGTTCGCGCATTGCGGTTTTGTGAGGCCCACTATGAAAGTTTTGGCACGACGATTCAACATCTATTTGGCGCTGGTATTCCTGCTGGGACTGGCTTGCGGCTGCCAGACCAGCAAACAAGAAAAGGAAGTTGGCGCTTTGCGCGTGCATATCGAGGTGAGTCCCGACCCCGCCGGCACGAGCCTGAACATTTCCATGCTTCGCTCCGACCCCGTGCTCATCACCATCAAGCGCGAACCGATTTTGACCGAAGCCAATATCGTCATGGCCAAAGTCATTGACGCGCGCGGCGGTTTTGCCATTGAAATTAAATTCGATGAAAACGGCACTTGGTTTCTCGAACAATATTCCGCCGCCAATCCCGGCCGCCATTTTGTCATCTTCGGCCAATGGAGCGAAAAGGTGGTGGATGGCCGCTGGCTCGCCGCGCCGCTCATCACACATCGCATTGCCGACGGCGTGCTGGCGTTCACGCCCGACTGCTCGCGCGAGGAGGCCGATCAACTTGTGCCCGGCCTCAACAACGTCGCGAAGAAAATCCACAAATCCGATCTAAAATGATTTTCCCCGTTGTCGGCCGTGCCATTTTTTCCACCGTCGCGCTGTCCCTGGGATTTGGCGCCAGTCTTTTCGCGCAACAGCCGTTCCAATTTCCCACCGCCAATCACGCCTTGTATGAAATGGGAGACGAACTGAAATTCTTTGCCCCGACCGCGCCGGACAAACCGTGGACGACCGGCAGTTTCGGCTGCGTGCGCAGCGACCGCCAGCAAATGCACGAAGGACTCGACATCCGCTGCCTTCAGCGCAACCGGCACGGCGAGCCGACCGATCCCGTCATGGCCACCGCCGATGGCACGGTGGTTTATTTCAGCACCAAGCCGGCGCTGTCGAATTACGGCAAATATGTCGTCATCCGTCACATCATTGAAGGCATTGAAATTTATTCGCTCTACGCGCATCTGAGCGAAATCCAGCCCGGCCTCGCCGTCGGCAAACCGGTCAAGGCCGGCGAAGTCATCGCCACCATGGGCCGCACATCAAACACCGGTGAAACCATCACCAAGGACCGGGCACACGTTCATTTTGAATTAAACGTGTTCGTGAATGAAAACTTTTCCAATTGGTACCGGAAGTTCATGCCCAACCAGCGCAACGACCACGGCATCTGGAACGGCCTGAACCTCGACGGCCTTGACGCGCGCGAAATCCTGCTCGCCGAACACAACCCCGCCGCCAAATTCAGCCTGTTGAATTTCATCCGCGGCCAGACCGAGCTTTGCCGCGTGCTCGTGCGCGCGACGAATTTCCCCTATCTGAAACGTTACCCGATGCTGGTTCTCGCCAATCCCACCGCGCAGCGGGAAGGCGTGGCCGGCTATGAGGTCGTCTTGAATTACAACGGCGTGGCCTTTGCCCTGATGCCGCGCGCCGCCTCGGAAATTCACGGCCAGGGCAAATTCCAACTGCTCTCCGTCAATGAAGCCGAGGAAAAGGCCAATCCCTGCCGTCACCTGCTGGTTCAACGCCGCGGCCGCTGGCAATTGACCGACACCGGAATCCGCGAACTGGAGATGCTGATCTATTGAGGCGGTTGACCGGCCAAAATTCCGGTGGCGGATTGTCCAGTAACGAGTATTTTTTGTTGTACCGTTCCGAACCATGCGCGTCAACATCGCCAACCGTTGTCGGGTGCCGCCCTCCGGTGGCCTCCCCAAGGGGTTTACGCTCATCGAATTGCTGGTGGTCATCGCCGTCATTGCCATCCTGGCCGCGATGTTATTACCGGCTTTGTCCCAAGCCAAAGGCCGGGCGTTGACCACCGCCTGTCTCAACAACCTGAAGCAACTCGGAGACTGCTGCCATCTTTACGGGATGGATAACAATGACAGCCTGCCGCCAAACAATTTTGTTTATGACATCATCTCCGACCAACCAGCAGACCTGGGACCTTCCTGGTGCACCAATCTGGCCCCGTTTGATGTGGATCCGGCGGGCATCCAAAATGGGCTGCTCTTCCAATACAATGCTTCGGTTGCGATTTATCATTGCCCCGCCGACCAATCAACCGTTCAAACCCACACCGGCACAAACCTGGGCCAGACGCGCCTGCGAAGCTATAACCTGAGCCAGTCAGTCAACGGCTTGAGCTATGACGGTGATTTGGCTTCATACATTCCGCACTACAGCAAATCCACACAGATACGAAGCCCGATACCGACGGAGTTGATTATTTTTCTCGATGTGCATGAGGATGAAATTCTTGACACGATGTTTGGCATTCCCACCGAATTGGATTGGGATTACCAGGGATGTTGGTTTGACATCCCCGCCAATCGGCACAATCAAGGTTGCAACTTGTCCTTTGCCGATAGTCACGTTGAACATTGGAAGTGGAAAGTGCCCAAGATGGTCACCGTCCCGCGCGGTTCGGTGCAACCCGTCGCGGCCAATGAATGGAATGATTATAACCGGATGGAAGCCGGCTTTCGACTAAACTTAAATTAAGCGAATATAACCCGCTTGGTTTCCCGGTTCGCGCCGTTTAAGTTGCGGACGTGCTGACTGACATCAAATCCCTGACCCGTGATGAACTGGAAGCCCGGTTTAAAGCCTGGGAGCAGCCGGTTTATCGCGTCACGCAATTGCTCGAATGGCTTTACGTCCATCGCGTCGCAACCTGGGAGGCGATGACAAACCTGCCCAAGCCCCTGCGCGAAAAGCTCGACAAGGACTTTTTGCTCCACACCTTGGAACTCGTCCGCAAGCAGGGCGCGCCCGTCCTCCGTAGTCCCGCAATGCGGGACGGAGGTGGACGCGATACCACCCAAAAATTTCTCTGGCGGCTTCACGACCATTCGCTCGTCGAGAGCGTTTTGATACCCGCCAATCCGGCGTCCCGCGACTGCGGGAGCGATGCCAGCGACCGCCGCACGCTCTGCGTCTCCACCCAGGTCGGCTGCGCCTACGGCTGCAAATTCTGCGCCAGCGGCCTCGAAGGCTGGAAACGCAACCTGACGCCTGACGAAATTGTGGAGCAGGTCATGTCAGTCGAACGACTGAGTTCACAGTCCACAGTCCACAGTCGTGAGCCGGGAGGCGGCGCTCATCCAAGACTGAAGACTGTGGACTCAAGACTGATAGACAATTTGGTCATCATGGGCATGGGCGAACCGCTGGCGAATTATGACAATCTGCTCAAGGCGTTGCGCATTTTGAATGCGCCGTGGGGCGGCGGCATCGGCGCCCGCAAGATCACCATTTCCACCTGCGGCCTTGCGCCGCAGATTCGCAGGCTGGCGGATGAACCGTTGCAATTTCGCCTCGCGATATCGCTGCATGGCGCCACCGACGAGGTACGCAACAAAATCATGCCGGTGAACCGCAAGTATCCGCTCAAGGAACTGGTCGCGGCGTGTGAGCATTATCAGGGACAAAAAGGCCGGATGCTCACGTTCGAGTATATTTTGATCGCCGGAGTGAACGATGCGATTGAACAAACCAAACCGCTGGCCGCGCTCGCGCGCAAACTTTTTGCCAAGGTGAACCTGATTCCTTACAACAAAGTCGAAGGTCTGCCCTGGGAGCGCCCGGACGAGGAAACCCAGGAAAAATTTCTCGCCGCGCTGGAAAAGCAGAAGGTCACCGCCACGTTGCGCCGCGAAAAAGGCCATGACATTGATGCCGCGTGCGGCCAGTTGCGGTTGAAGACGGAAAAGGAATTCGGAGGGGCGAACTCCGCGAGTCCCTAAATTTGGGCGTCGTGGAACTCCGCCCTCCAAAAAAAATCCGCGTTTTATTCCGCCTTCATGTATTTCGGCGTGGCAAGCTGTGTCCATCTGTGGCTAAATTGACGGCGTGATTGCTTTGCTTGATTACGGCTCCGGCAACCTGCGCAGCGTCCACAAGGCGCTGCTCAAGGTCGGCGCGGATGTGCGTCTCGTGAAATCGCTTACCGAAATCGGCGATGCGCGGGCGATGGTGTTGCCTGGCGTCGGCGCGTTCGACGATTGCATCAACGCCTTGCGCAAACAGGAACTGCTCGAAGCCGCGCGCGCGTTCATCCGGTCCGGCAAACCGTTTCTCGGCATCTGCGTCGGCTACCAGGCGTTGTTTGAGAAGAGCGAGGAATTCAACAGTTGCGCCGCCGGCCTCGGCATTTTCAAAGGCAAGGTCGTCCGCTTCTCCGAAAAGCATGGCCTGAAAATTCCGCAGATTGGCTGGAACCAGCTTGAGATTGCAAAGCCGGACTGCCCGTTGTTCCGCGGTGTGACCAACGGCAGCTACGTCTATTTCGTCCACAGCTTTTATCCGCAGCCGGTGGATGCGGGCATCGTCGCCACGCGCACGGATTACGGCGACAAATTCGCGTCATCGGTCTGGCGCGACAATGTTTTTGCCACGCAATTTCACCCGGAGAAAAGCCAGAAGGTTGGTCTGCAATTGCTGAAGAATTTTGTGGATCTGGCGCAACGATAACCAATCTGCATATGAAACTGATTAAAAATCCGATTGTCCATTTTTCACTGGCAATTCTGTGCGCCGGTTTAGCCGGGTGCATGACTCCTAAACCGGTTGCGCCCTTGGGCGGCGGTTATGAAGAAATAGCCCACCCGAACAGATCCTCGACTGCACCCTCCGACACGCGGGTTTCATTTCAGTACCGCGCACCGAACGGTAAAACCACCCTGATCTGGTCTTCTTTGTACGGCGTTGGCGAAGTCATCAAAGGCGACGTGGCGATCTTTGTGGGCGACAAGGCCTATGTGTCGCCGGACCCTAACGACCCCCGGGGCACCAAGCCGCGATTGTTTGCGGTGCGGTCTCCCGCCCTGCCGTTGGACATTACCGACGAAGTGTTATGGCGCTGGTCGAAGGCAACAGGAAAAGATTTCGTGAAGGCCGTGCAGCTTTTTAGCATGATGACCCCGGAGGAAAAGAACGGTTGGCTGGAACTGCACCTGGAGTTTTGGACGGAAGAAAAGGACTGGCCGGATACGAGCACGCTTCAACTGGACTGGAACCAAGTGTCGGACATTATGCGCGACGTGAAGGAGAAAGGCGTCCTGCGCAAGGATCCAAGATGGGACACCCCTTACATTGAAAAATAATTCTGCTGTTCGTTCGGAGTTCCGCCTTTAGGCGTTTGTGGAAGCGTCAGTATTTGCCGCCTGAAGGGGGAACTCCAAACCTGGTTGGCAGTTGGTGCGGTTGACTAAAACGTCTGAATCTGCGATAAACAAACTGTGAGTACGCGAGAATTGATCGAAAAGGAAATCTCTGATTTGCCCGAGCCGTTGCAGCGGGAGGTCTTTAATTTCGCCCGCTTCCTGCGAACCAACCGGGACGATTCATTCAACGGGCTGCTCTTGAGCGAAACCGCTCTCGCCAAGGACTGGAACACTCCCGAGGAGGACGCCGCATGGGCAAGCCTTTAGTCGGCGAAGTTGTTGTCCTGCCTTTTCCACAGACCAAGCCTCATGTCAAAAGCAACGCGCACCATCGTTGCCTATAAGCCGTTGCCTTTCGCTGATCAAGTATCGAACTACCGCCCGCTGCCAGGCTTTCCGCTCGACTGTCTGACTTCCGTGCCGTCGCTCAACACGTACTTCACCCGTGTGAACTTGAACGGTTTGCCCTTCACGTCTTCTTCATAAGTCGCCAGCGTCTCCCCCTTGTGCGCCGCGACCAACTGGCCCAACTCCTCCGTTTCGGCAGCCGTCAATTTGCTCTTCTTAAGACCTTCGGGTTGGCCTTCAGACCGCGTGACGACCGTTCCATCTGAGAGTGTGAAGGAGTACTTCTGGAAATTGAAGGTTCTTCCGTGGACCTGGACTTGTGCGCTGCCGATGAACTTGCCTTTCCCCGGCAACACCATCTGCCACAATTCCAATTGTTGCTCGCGTGTCAAAGGCACTGGACCAGGCAACTCCGGATCGGTTTCAGCAGGCATGACGACTATTCTGCCGTCGCTCAGGACATAGCGGCATCGCAGGGTGCGTTGGCTCTGCCCCCCGAACTCAACGACGAAGGCATCCAGAATCTCTCTCTCGCCTCGTTGGCGCAGGCCGGCGATTTGCTGCCGGTCAGATTCCGACTCAAAGCCATCACTGAATGCCTGCCCCTCTGTGCGCCCGTCCGCAAGGACATACTTATACCAGAATATCCTGCCCAACGGATTGCCGTTCACGTCCATGTCAACGACACTATATAGTTCGCCGGCGTTTCGTTGTTTCAAGGCGTCAATTTCCTCGAGGTCCTTGCGTTTTTGCTCGATACCCACGGCGTCCAAATCGCCCCGGACGAAAATCCCAATACTATCAACCTGGTTGGTCCCCGCGTTTCCCGGCGTTGTGCTGAAATAGTAAAAGCCGTTCCTGGCTTTGCCCTCTAAGTAAAAATGGTGTACTCGAATAACGATTTCCGCCGCCAGGGCCCCGGCCCCCAGCAGGCCCAGCAGAAGCGCGGCGGTTTTCCACCAGCGGCTGGTCCCGCTGCCGGCGCGCCTGGCCTGGAGCCCGGACAGTATCTGCGCGCGCAATTGCCGCGCGTGCCCATCGGACTTGTATTCCGGCAGCACAACGCCTTTGAGAAACTCTTCGATCCGTTCGTTATCGCTTTTCATAATCGGCTTGGGTTTATGGCAATGTCAGGCCCGCCAGCACAGGGGCGTTCTTCAACTGGGCCAGCGCCCGGTGCAGTTGGGACTTGACGGTGCCTTCTCGTTGATTGGTGATTTCGCAGATTTCCGAAAGAGATTTGCCCTCGAAATAGCGCAGGACGATGACCGTGCGATACTTCTGCCCCAGATCAAGCAGCGCCCGCTGCAACAGCCGGTAATTATCCAGTCCGGCAGCCACTGTATCCGGGGAGGGGACCGCTGCCGGGAACTCGGGGTCAACAAGGCCGGCGTTCGCAGCCGACATCCGCTTCTGCTTCCGGTAATGCATGCGAAGTTCGTTCGTGGCGATGCGGTAGAGCCACGCACGAAAGGGGATGCGCCGCCACCTGAAAAGCCCCAGGTGGCGGAAGGCGGAAAAGAAAACATTCGAGGTGAGATCCTCCGTAACCGCATGGTCGAGGGTGCTGTGATGGACATACCGAAAAATCTCCGGGTAGTATTTGTCGAATAACTGCCCGGCTGCGGCTGTGTCGCTCCGGGCGGCGGAAACCAAGGCCCGATCCTCCTCCGCCCACTCGGTCAGAGTTTCGAGGCTCATTGTGGAAGCATCATTGGGCATTGCTGGTTCGAGTTCATCATTCTGTAAGTATAATGCTCGAGCGGCTAAAAGGTTGCATTTTTTGGTCAATCACCCATAGTATCCAAGAATCCGCGCATGGATAAAGGAGCGGCTGAGAGCGCGGCCGACGAGCTTGGGTCAAAGGATGCTGCCACGCCGCCGGATAAATGAGCATGCCCACTGTAACCCAAGCCAGCTTGCTGATGATCTTGGTGATGGCGCACATTCACGTGGATTCTTGTTGTTTGCTCTATCGGAATTGGAAATGTCGAATCAATTGCGTTGATTCTCTCCGCACTTGCTTTTCCCTCGACTCTGGCGCAATTTGATTTCGAGGATTAACTAAACAAAACGAAAGGATTAAAAATTATGGCACACGAACTACCGCCCCTCCCCTATCCCAAGGAAGCTTTGGAACCGCACATTGACGCGCTGACGATGGAAATCCATCACGACCGCCATCACAAGGCTTACGTGGACAACCTCAACAAGGCCATCGCCGGCAACGCCGCGCTCGAAGCCAAACCGCTCGACGCGCTGATCAAGGACCTCGCGTCCGTGCCGGACAACATCCGCGGGCCGGTGCGCAACAACGGCGGCGGCCATTGGAACCATTCATTCTTCTGGAAACTCATGGCGCCAAAGGCCGGCGGCGCGCCCACCGGCAGGTTGGCCGACGCCATCAAGGCCGCGTTCGGCTCCTTCGCCGATTTCCAAGCCAAGTTTGAAGCAGCGGGCATCGGCCGGTTCGGCAGCGGCTGGGCCTGGCTCGTCTCCAACGGCGGCAAACTCGAAATCGTCTCCACCGCCAACCAGGACAACCCGCTCATGGGCAAGGCCGTTGCCGGTTGCGAGGGCAAACCCGTTCTCGGCGTGGACGTTTGGGAACATGCCTACTACCTGAAATACCAGAACAAGCGCGCCGATTATCTGAAGGCGATCTGGAATGTGATTGATTGGAATGCAGTCGCCAGGAACCTCTGAACCGCGAAGTTTATTTTGTCTGCCAGCACGCCGGTGAAAACCGGCGTGTTTTTTTTGTACAAAGATCACACTCCCCTCTCCCGTCCTGCGGGCACCCTCTCCCCGCCGGGCGGGGAGAGGGACGGGGCAAGGCGCTTAGTTTCAATTCGGTTGGCGTTGCAGAACTTTTTATCCGTGTGAGTCCGCGTAATCCGCGGTTTCAAATGCCCCGTTCGCCCACGATCTTGTTCCCTTTGCCGAGGACAATGACACGTGGTTTCCATTTGGCCGCCTTCTTTTTGTCCACGACCGCAAAATTCATGATGGTCAGCAAATCGCCCTTTTTGCCGAGGTGCGCCACCGCGCCGTTCATGATGATTTGGCCGGAACCGCGCTGGCCGGGAATGGTGTAAGTCTCAAACCGTTCTCCGTTGGCCATGTTGCCGCAGAGGATTTTTTCATAAGGGCACAGGCCGACCTTTTCCATCAAGTCAATGGCAATGGTAAGACTGCCCTCATATTTCACGTTGCCGCCCGTGACCGTGGCGCGATGAATTTTCGATTTCAGCAAATGAACCTGCATGAGCCATTGAGTATAGCGCACTGCGTCGCTACTTCAACTTGAGAAAATTTTTAATAATCTGACGGCCATTCCCGGTGAGAATGCTTTCCGGATGAAATTGCACGCCCCAGATCGGCAGTTCCTTGTGCCGCACGCCCATGATTTCGCCCTCATCGGTCTCGGCAGTGACTTCGAGACAATCGGGCAGCGTATCACGTTTGATGACGAGCGAATGATAGCGCGTGGCGACAAAGGGATTGGCCATCCCCACAAAAAGGTCCCTGCCGTTGTGTTTGATTGGCGAGGTTTTGCCGTGCATCATGCGGTAATTCACCACCACCTCCGCGCCGAACACGTGCCCGATGCACTGGTGACCGAGGCAAACGCCGAACACGGGCATTTCCCGGCCGAACGTGCGAATGACTTCGTTCGACAACCCGGATTCGCGCGGCGAGCACGGTCCCGGCGACACGAGAATGCGCTCCGGCTGCAAATCGCGAATCTGGTCGAGCGTGACCTCATCGTTGCGCCGCACCTGCAACTCGACGTTCATCTCGCCGAGATATTGCACGAGGTTGTAGGTGAACGAATCGTAGTTATCTATGACCAGAACCATGTTTGATTTTGGATTTACGATTTACGACTCCGATCTCTCGCGAGCACGCGCGGAGCGGTGTTTACGATTTCATCGAGCGCGCGGTGGATCAGATTTTCAGGCACGCGCTGCCCCCAAACGACGCGCCCAATTCTTTTTGCGAGCACGAATTTGATTTCGCCGCCGCTGACTTTTTTGTCGAACCGCATCGCAGCGAAAAGTTTCTGGCGTTGCGCCGGTTTCAACTTGATTTGAGTCGGCAGGCCGGCACG
>DLMG01000321.1:10117-12256 GCA_002479245.1 Verrucomicrobia subdivision 3 bacterium UBA7542
AGTTTTGCGGTGGCAACCTGGCCGATGGCAATGGCCTCGCCGTGCAGAAATTTCCCGTAGCCGGAAATGTTTTCGATGGCGTGGCCAATGGTGTGGCCAAAATTCAGAATGGCGCGCAAGCCGTTTTCAGTTTCGTCCTGGCCGACGATGTCCGCCTTGATTTCGCAACAGCGCGCAATGACGACAGCGAGGGTTTGGGGTTCGCGCCGCAACAGCTTCGGCAAATCGCGTTCCAGTTGCGCGAACAGTCTGGCATCGTAAATAATGCCGTATTTGATGACTTCGGCGAGACCGGCGCGAAACTCGCGTTCAGGCAAAGTGCGCATGGTGTCGAGATCGCACAGCACCAAACGCGGCTGATAAAACGCGCCCACGAGATTTTTACCGGCCTTCAAATTGACACCGACCTTGCCGCCCACGGAGCTGTCCACCTGCGCCAGCAGCGTCGTCGGCACCTGTACAAACGCGATGCCGCGCAAATACGTCGCGGCGACAAACCCGGCCAGATCGCCGACCACGCCGCCGCCGAGCGCGACGATGAAGGATTTGCGTTCGAGCCGGTGCGCCGCGAGCAGGTCGTAGCCGGTTTGAACGGTTTTCAAACTTTTGGCCGTTTCGCCCGCCGGAACAATAATCAGCGAAGGCGAAAAGCCTGCCGTGGCGAGGGAATTGAAGGCCGCTTTGGCAAACCGTCTGCCGACGTTGGTGTCGGTGATAATGGCGCACCGCGCGCCGAGTTTCAGGCGCGCACATTCGCGGCCGAGTTGGTCAATCAAACCCGGCGCAATTTTGATCGCGTAACTGCGATTCCCCAGTTGTACGGAAACGGTGCGCACGGACCAAGAATAAAGGCTGAACGCGCGGTGTCAAAGTTTTGCCGGTCATTTTCATCCCTTTGGAACGAATTTGCCATAGCCTCGGTTTATGATTCCTGCTGTTCCTTTTTATGCGGACGACTCAAGCCTCAAACGACCATCCTGCTTTTGGCAACCCGTTAAAGAAGCGGCAGCCGAAATGAGAAGGCTCATTTTAAAATGCAGAATGAAGAAGGATGAAGCCATTTCAGGGTCGTTCCGCTTCAAACCGATGTTTCTTCATTCAGCATTCTTCTTTCATCCTTCAGTTTGCGCCTCGTTACCTTGGCTGCTACGAGAGAATGATATTTTTGAACGGACTGTTAGCCGCCGCCGACATCAACCAGAGCGGCTTGGAAAAATGAAACGGGGAAATCGGCGGGATTGAAACCGGTTGTGAAGGTGGGATCTGAAAAAGCGACCCGCCCGCAGGATGAGGCTCGTAATCCTGCGGGCGGGATTTGTAACCCGATTTCGCTAATTGTATTCGGCAAGTGTCATTAATCCCTCGGGGTTGGCGGCGCCATTGCCTTGAAGGAAGACAATGTGCTGATATCCGAGGTACCGTAATCCGACGAACAAGGCTGTGCCGCGGTCGCGGAACTGGTCACCGATCTGCGGCTCGGTGTAATTCTCAAGCATCACCACAGCCGTCAGGTGTTGGGGCAGCGCCTTGGCCAGGGCGAGAACATTGTCGTTTCCTTCCCGGTTGGAGGCTGCTGGTCCGACCATCTGGCAGGTTGTATCATCCAAAGACTTGATGACCAATGCTGTGCTGTCGGTGTTGTGAAACGCCTGTGGCGGCGGTGGGGTCGCACAGGAGGTTAACATGATTGCCAGACTCGCCAGGGCCATTGAACTGCTGATTTTCATAAATTTTGTTTGTTTCGCTGGTTTCAGGATGTTTGCGATTTACTCAGGTGCGTAATCAATTTATTCCTCCAACTATCTGCCATAGCGTGTTGCAGCTTTGATGCCATCGGCTGTCACTTCAAATGCTGAATACTTTTTCTTCGGGTGTATCACTTTTAGACGACCATAAATTTATTTTTAGGCACGTAATTTGACAGGCGGGGAAACCGTCCACCCAAAAATGAAATAACGGCCATTCTCCTTGGAATTAGGATCCCGTGCGGGATTATGAACCTGACGAACTTTGCAATTCGGTTAAAAAAACTGAAGCCAACCCCGCCATTTAACGCTTCAGACGTTTCTCCAGTTTATATGTCCCCGACATAAAAACCCCCGCACGAGGCGGAGTTGAAATTGGTTGCGGGGGCTGGAT
>DLMG01000168.1:0-158 GCA_002479245.1 Verrucomicrobia subdivision 3 bacterium UBA7542
GATCTGGAGAATGAATTGAAGTATTCGCAGGCCAAGGCGGTTCGCGGCCAGATCATCCGCGCGCTGCTCACCGCCACGAATTTTGACCTGCCGGAAACCGCCGTCGCGCACGAAACGCGCAACGTGGTTTATGACATCGTGCGCGAGAACAGCCAGCG
>DLMG01000168.1:249-11017 GCA_002479245.1 Verrucomicrobia subdivision 3 bacterium UBA7542
CGCAGAGCGCGAAGGAACGCGTGAAATTGTCGTTCCTGATTCAGCGCATCGCCGAGAAGGAAGGCCTCCAGGTGTCGCAGGACGAGGTTTTGAAGCGTGTGCAGTCGCTGGCAATGGCGTATCAGATTCCACTGGAGAAATTTCTCAAAGATCTGCAGAAGCGCAACGGCGTGAGGGAGCTTTACGACCAGATCGCGCACGAAAAAGTGCTCGCGTTCCTCGAACAAAACGCCAAAATCGAGGAAGTTCCCGCGGCCGTAGCGAAGGCCGGTTGAGCAATAATTTGGCTGCAACCTTGGCCGCGGTGTGGGGTTTATTGGACGGGTGTGCGCGCGAATTAACCGGATGGTTACCTTCGGTCGCTCAAGAGCGTCTTAAATTTGATGAATTTCGGCGAAAGCCGCAAAATTGCAGCACCATGAAAAGTTTCAGCTTTCTTTTGGTTTTCATTCTCGCGGCTTTGACGGCCGTGGCGCAGACGGATACAAACGCGGTCGCCGTGCCGGTCGAGACCAACGCGCCGGCCCTCCAACCGGATCCCAATACGGTCGCCGTCCAAACAAACGCAAACGCGGTCGCCGCGCAAACGGGCACGAACCTGGCCACCGTGCCGGCCCCGCCCTCAGGCACTAATGCCGCCGCCGTGCCAGCAGGTATGAACGCATTGGACCCTGTCGGGAGGCCTGTCGGCCTACACGGCACCAATGCCGCCGCCGTGCCGGTGGGCATGAATGCAGCGATGCGTGCAATGTCGCTGGACGACTGCATCCAGGAAGCCTTGCAACACAACCTCGACGTGCAAATCGAGCGCACCGTCCCGCAGATTTCGCTTTATAACCTTCGCGCGGCCTATGGTGGTTACGATCCTACGTTCAACATTTCCGGCCAGCACAATTACAATGCGAGTGGCAGTACCTTTCAATATGGGTCCACCATTCCTGGTTTCGTCTCCAACGAGAACAGTTTTAAATCTGATCTGGGCGGCACGTTGCCGATGGGGTTACAGTATGATTTCAGTGGCAGCGTTTATCAGCAATCTTACACGGTAAATCCGGCACCCACCGCTGAAACCTCTGGGGGTTCGATTCAAGTTCAATTGACGCAACCTTTGTTGAAAAATTTCTGGATAGATACCACGCACCTGAACATTTATGTCGGCAAAAACCAGCTCAAGTCCTCCGAGCAGGGATTGCGCCTGCAAGTCATCACGTCCGTCACCGCCGTCGAGAACGCTTATTACGAACTCATCTACGCGCAGGAAAACGTGAGGGTGCAGCAGGAGGCGCTCGTCCTCGCCCAGACACAACTGGACCAGGACCAGCAGCGCGTGCAGATCGGCACGCTGGCGCAACTGGACGTGCAGCAGGACGAGGCGCAGGTGGCAACGAGCAAGGCGAATTTGATCGCCGCGCAATACACGCTGGTCACGGACCAAAACACCCTGAAGAACCTGCTCACCGACGAGTATTCACACTGGCATGATAAGGACATTCAACCCACGGCGACGATTACCAACGCACCGCTGCAGTTGTTCGATGTGCAGGACAGTTGGAGCAAAGGCATGACCATGCGGCCTGACCTTTTGCAAGCCCGTTTGAGCGCGGAAACACAGGGCATTCAGTTGAAATTTGACCGCAACCAGCTTTTCCCGGAATTGGATTTAACCGGCTCTTATGGTTACGGTGGTTACGGAGGACAACAATACAGCTACGCCTTTGGGCAGATCAATAATGGCAGCCAGCCTTTTTACTCGTACGGCGCGCAACTTTCCGTCCCCCTCAGCAACGTCAAAGCGCGTAATACCGTAAAATCCGACAAGCTGACCCTGCAGCAACTCCTGCTGAAGCTGAAACAGCTTGAACAAAACGTCATGGTGCAGATTGACAACGCGGTGAAACAGGCGCAGTCCGCCTACGAAAGCGTAAACGCCACACGGCAGGCGCGCATTTATGCCGAGGCCGCGCTCGACGCCGAGCAGAAAAAATATGCCGTCGGCAAAAGCACCACCTTCACCGTGCTGCAACTCCAAAACACGCTCACCGCCGACCGCGCGCAGGAAATCCGCTCGCTGGCCAATTACTACGAAGCGCTCGTCAACCTGGCGCAGGCGGAGGGCAGCACGCTGGAACGCAACCACATCAACATCGAAGTGAAGTAATGGTGGGGACGCCGCGCTGCGGCGTCCGGACATCGCAGCGCGATGTCCCTACCAAAAATGCCAGGCCCCGCGCCAGATCACCCACATGCCAAGCAGGAAGTTCGTGATCGCGTGCGCCGTCATCGCATCGCCGAGCCGATGCTTGCGAATCACCAGCCATTGATAAGCCGCGCCACACAAAATGCCAGCCAGCCACTCGTTGTGTGAGAAACCAAACACGGCGGCAGTGGCGAGAAACGGCAACGGCAAAAATTGGTTGAGCGGCACAGACAGGAAATTTGGCCGGGCGATGTAGCGATACAAAAACGAACGGTAAAAAACTTCCTCCAGCGGCGGCACAATGAGCGTCGAGCCGGCGATTCGCGTCACAATGATCAGCCACGCAAGCGCCGAACCATCACCAAATTGTTCATTTGGGTTCCAGGTTTTTAGTGAAGCCCCCAAAGGATGGGTTAAGCCGAACTTTGCCCAAAGTGAATTTTGCGTCGTCCATTCCCCGGTGATGCCGACCCAGGCGGCAAATACTGCCACCCCCACCACGACCGCCTCCCAGCTCATCGCCCAGCGCATTTCGGAAACGAACGGGCGCATTTCCCAAATCAGCCACGCCCCGGCAAGTGTTTTCGCCAGGTAAAACCAGTAGCGCGAGGCTTCCCCGAATTGCCCCTGGCAAAGCGTCAGCGCGAGAAAAACGACAAATGGCGCGACACGGACGAATAGCGGGGACGCGGCGAATGGTTTGCGCAGGAACATCGGGTCATCTGCCAAGGAACAGCTTTTGCCGGGAACCGTCCGCGCCGTCCAGGGTAACGGTATCCTTCGAGATTTCTTTCACAAGGAAACCGCCCACGCGGCTGCCGGGATAACCCGTCTTGCCGTCCATAATCGTCCATGGCCGTGCCGGATTGTCATCGTTGGTCAGGCTCACAGGTGGATTTTCCCTTCGAGTTCACGGATGGCGCGGCCCACCATGCGGAAATTGATCAGGTTGCTTTTCTCGACAAAACCGGCCAGCAACGCCTTGTCGCAAACGGCGTTGACCAGCCGGGGAATTCCGCGGCTGTAGTTGAAAATGCGCCAGAGCGCCGGGCGGGTGAACTGGGGCTTGCCCTTCGCGCCGGCCTGTGCGAGCCGGTGCTGAATGTACTGGGCAACTTCGATGCGCGTCAGCGGCCCGAGATGATAGCGCACCGTGATGCGCTGGCGAAGCTGGCTCAGGCGCGGGCTGTTGAGCCGGTCACGCAACTCCGGCTGGCCGAGCAAAACAATTTGCAGCAGCTTGCGATTCTCCATTTCGAGGTTCGACAAAAGCCGCATCTGTTCGAGCAATTCCTCGGTGAGATTTTGCGCCTCGTCAATGATCAGCACCGCGTCGCCGCACTGTTCGACCTGCTGGACCAGAAATTTGTTGATGGCCGCGACCGTGCCGTGCCGGTCCAGGTCTTTGACCTCCAGGCCGAATTCCGTGGCGATGGCCCTCATCAATTCATTCGCGTTCAGCACGGGGTTGACAATCAGGGCGGTGGAAAAATGGCCGTCCAGTTGTCGCAACATCGCGCGGCAGATCGTGGTTTTGCCTGTGCCGACTTCGCCGGTGAGCTGCACGTAGCCCTTCCGCTCGCGAATGCCGTAGAGCAGATGATTGAGCGCCTCGCGATGCTTGTCGGTGAGAAAAAGAAAGCGCGGATTCGGCGTAATGTCGAACGGCGGCAGCGTCAATCCATAGTATTCCAGATACACGCTTGGCTTTTAGCAAAAAACCCGCACCGGTCAAAGAAAAGGTTTTGGGGTGGTTTGGGCGCCGGGCGCCGATTTGTTCGAGCCACCGGCTCAACGCCACACCAAAATCTTGCGGACTGCGTTGACCAAAGCCTCCGCTTCCGCCGCCGTGCCAATCGTAATTCGCAAATAATCCTTCACCTCCGGCCGGTCAAACCAGCGCACGAGAACTTTTTGGACGCGCAAGCTTTGCAGCCACGCCTGCGCCGAAAATCGCGGTGGCCGGACGAGAATAAAATTCGTCCGGCTCGGCAAAACCCGGAAACCGAGCTTTGTCAACTCGCGACTCAACCATTCGCGCGTGGCGTTGATTTTTTTGAAATTCGCCCGGTAATACGGCAAATCGTCCAGCGTTGCTTCGGCGGCAATCTGGCCGAGGCCGTTCACATTGTAACTGTCACGAATCTTGTGCAGCGCGGCGATGAGGTCGCGATGCCCGACGAAATAGCCGACCCGCTGGAAGCACAGCGAATACGCCTTTGAGAACGTTCGCGCCACGAGGACGTGCGGATATTTCAACGCCAGCTTCAGCGCGTTTTCCCCGGCAAAATCCACGTAAGCTTCGTCCAGCACGACGACGCCACGCTGCGCTTTGCAAAGCGCGTCGAGTTCGCGTGTCGAGTATCCGCGCCCGCTGGGCGCGTTCGGCGTGGTTACAAACGTCAGCGCGGCGCGAAAATTCCAGATCCTGCCGCGCTTCAACTCCGCCATGCTTGGCAGGCTGAAATCCGACTTGAGCGGCACTGTATTCCTGGCCGCCCCGTGAATATCCGCCAGCACCGGGTAAAGCGAATAGCTGGGGTGGAAGTATTGGACAACGTGCTGCCGGCATCTTGCCGGCAGTTCTGAATGAAGTTTGATCTTCCGGAGGGACGCCGGAAGCACGTTGGCTGGCTCCACAAAGCACCGCGTCGCCAGCGCCAGCAATTCATCCGAGCCGTTGCCGACGATGATGTTGTCCGCGTGGCAACGATGCAGCTTCGCCAGCTTTTCACGCAGCACCTGCGCCGTCGGATTCGGATACAGCCGCAACCGGCCATCCACCGCCGCCCGTACCGCCGCCAGCACCTTCGGTGCCGGCGGATACGGACTCTCGTTCGTGTTGAGCTTGATCAACCCCTTTATCTTCGGCTGCTCGCCATAGACATAAGGGTGCAACTCGCGCACCAGCGGACGGATTAATTTGGGATTGGGCATGGGTTCAATTCAAATTACACAAAGATTTTCCACCTTCGCAACACACACGGCGGAAACCGGAATCCCCCGGTCAAACGTCGCCAGCCTTCCACCATGCTTCGCCGCCAGCGCCAGCAGATAAAGATCGGTCAGTTGTCGCGAACTGTGAACGCGCTCCGCCATGAAAATTTTCTCGTCGCGCAACGAAACATCATCCGGCCAGAATTCGTGATCGGTTTTTTGGGTGAAAGTTTGCAACCTTGAAATCAAATCGCCCGGGGTGAAACGCGCCTTCTCGCTGTAACCTGGATTCGACATGATGCGGACAACTTCGTTTTCCACGATGGGGCAGCTTGCCCATCCTGATTTTGCATTTCGCGCCCACCAATCATGCGCCCGCTCATGGAACGCATGGTCGGGATCAAGCAATGCGATGACAACGTTTACATCCAGCAAGGCGCGCATGAATTACACGCCCTCCTCGTCCTGTATTTTTTGCACGTGCTCCAATGTAACAAGCTCTCCCCGGGAAGGCAGCACCGGAACGCCGCCGCGCAGGCCCGGACGATTTTTCCGCCCCGCCACCGGCAACGTCAAACCGCGCCGCGCGAGGTCGGAAATGACCTGTCCCGCCGTGCCGCCCTCGCGTTGCGCCAGTTCCTTGGCCGCCTGCAACACGTCATCCTCAATGTCCAAAGTCGTTCTCATGCATCTGATGCTACTGCATCACCGCATCAATGTCAAATCTTGCCCTGCCTTGAAAGCCTGCCTTGCGCGTTGCCAGTATCGGCAATTGTTTGGAGTTCCGCCTTCAGGCGGCTCACACACCAAACCGCGTAAACGCGGAACTCCGAACCTGCGACAACGGCGGATACGGATTCTCGTTCGTGTTGAGCTTGATCAACCCCTTGATCTTCGGCTGCTCGCCATAGACGTAAGGGTGCAACTTGCGCACCAGCGGGCGAACGAGCGATAAAGTTTTTCTCATGTCGGCGAATCTATTTTTTGCAACGGAGAGACAAAAGGGCAAATAGCAGCAATAAAACGTTTACTGCCACAAAACAAAACGTAACAACCGTTAAAAATTTAATCCCACCGCTCGCAGCTAAAAAGTAATCCCCTGCTGCTACAAGTTTAACAAAGCCAGTGTCACTGGGTGAAATTGGTGCGGCAGCCGGACAAGTTTCCTTTAGCACCTGCAATCCAGCTTTAATTGTCGAAATTTGTTGTGGAATAAAAAGTAAAACAAAAAAGAGAAAACCAAGTTGGAGAGCAAGGCCGATCCATATCAGCGATTTAGTTTTCATATCTGTTTTATTTAATTCGCACTTCCGCCGACTTCCCATGCGCGTTCAAGCCTTCCAGTTCCGCGAATTTCTTCACGGCCGGCAGCGCCTTTTTCAGCGAAGCGCGATCGTATTCCACCACGCTCGTGCGGCGCTGGAACTGGTCCACGGTCAGCCCGGCAAAGGATGCGCCCGCGCCGCCGGTCGGCAGCGTGTGGCTCGGCCCGGCCACGTAATCGCCCAGCACCGTCGGCGACCACGGCCCGAGGAAAATCGCACCGGCGGTCAGGATGCCTGCGGAAACCCGGCGCGGATTGCGCGTCATCACTTCGCAATGCTCCGGCGCGAGCCGGTTCGCCAGCGCCACCGCGTCGTCGAGCGATTTTACATGAATCAGCCAGGTGTTGTCGGCAAGCACGCGCTGGATGTATTCACGCCGCGCCAGTTTGGGCAACTGTTGTGCAATTTCGCCCTGAATGGCTTTCAAAACTTTTGCCGAGGTCGTCACCAGCCAGACGCGTTCGTGCCCGGAGCCGTGCTCAGCCTGCGCCAGCAAATCGGCGGCGGCTAACTTCGGATTCGCCGTCTCATCCGCCAGCACCAGCAGTTCACTCGGCCCGGGCAACAGATCAATCGCGACATGGCCGACCAGCAATCGCTTGGCGGTGACGACGTAGGCGTTGCCCGGACCAAAAATCTTTTGCACCCGGCGGATGGTGTTCGTGCCATAAGCCATCGCCGCAATCGCCTGCGCGCCGCCGACGCGATAAATCTCCGTCGCGCCCGCCGCCCGCGCGGCGAACAGCAATGCGGAATTGATGGATCCATCCTGGCCGCATGGCGTGCAGACGACGATTTCCTTGCAACCCGCCACTTTCGCCAGCGTGACCGTCATCAGGACCGTGGAGACGAGCGGCGCCTTGCCGCCCGGGACGTAAGCCCCCACGCGCTGGAACGGATCGAATTTTTCGCCGACCCTCGCCCCGTGCGAGTTCCGGCACTCCCAATTGCGGAGCAGGGATTTCCTGGCGAAAGTGGCGATGTTCTTTTCCGCCTCGGCCACGGCGGCGCGCAGCGATTCATCGGCTTTGAGCGACGCAACCATCAATTCCGCCTGTGTCACGGCGAGCCGGTCGGCGGCGAACCTGGCACCGTCGAATTTTTTGGTGAATTCCAGCAGCGCATCGTCACCGCGCATTTGGACGGCGTCAATGATGGCGCGGGTGCGTTGCTCGATGACCGGATCGAACAGACTGGACGGCGCGGTCACTTCGCGAAGTTTCCGGGAAAAATTCGCGTCGGTGTGGCGGACAATTTTCATGCACTGAGGCTAGAAGATGAAGCATCGAAAGTCAAAACGTGTGCCGGGTCGCGCCAGCCGCCGAAAAATGAGGAATGCCGGAACGCTAAAGCGATTCGGTGCCATCGCGCCCTTTTTTCCAGCGTTGAAAACAAAGCGCGGCAAGCCCGCCTCCGAGCGCCAGCGTGGAAACAGAAGGTTCAGGAACAAGGGTGTCAATCCACGGCATGGCTGCCGAAAGGGAGTCGAAACCGCTGATGTTGCCATAGCTGGAATTGGCGCTGCCGTTCGTGGAGGCGACAAAAGAAATTACGCCGGCCAGATAATACTGCGAGCCGTCCATCACGAAAACTCCGCCGCCGCTGTCGCCCGGCGCGACACAGCCTTCCAGCGGCAGCGCAGTGCTGTTCGTCAAATGCGGATTGTCAAAAGTAGCGCCGAACACGAAGGCCGGATTGCCGAAATTGGCATTATTGACATCAACGACATCTTGAAAACCGCGTTTTTGGCCGTCGAGAGTTTTCCAGCCCGTCAATCCGGTGCCGGTAAAACCATAACCGACAAATGTGCAGGTCTGCCCCAACAGGGATGAGCCGCTGTAAAGCGACGGCGGCGGAATGGCCGTGAGTGACGAACTCAAATGCACCAGACCAAAATCAGAACCGTCAGACGCATTGCCGTCCCAGCTCGGATCGGTGAAAAGCTGCGTCGAAGTATAGGCCGTTCCGCCAAGGGTGAAAGTCGCGGAACTGGCGGCTGTCAACAAATGCGCGGCGGTTAACACCCAATCCGGCGCGATCAAAATCCCGCAGCCGGTGTAGCCCCAGCTGTTAACGAAGGTTCCCACCGATGCGAAATCCGCCTGCGCGCCCAGCGCCAGATAAGCGCTGTCAGGTTCATCATCGCGAATGGTCGCTCCCAAGCTGGAAACAGTAAGGATTGCCGACGCAACGATTCCCAAAAACGCGACAAACTTACCCCCAGTAATTTGCATGGAAACATTAACCCTATGCATCATAAATTAGTCAAGCGGAAACCATTTAAGGCTTTTGCTTCTGTGCCGGGCGCCAATACTCTATTGCCATGCGCAATCCCATCATCGCCGCGCTCGACGTGCCAAATGTCGAAGCCGCACTAAAACTGGCGGGCCAAATCTCACCGGCAGTCGGAGCGTTCAAAATTGGCGGCGAGCTGTTCACCGCTGCCGGACCGGACATCGTGCGCCGGATTCGTGACACCGGGGCGGCGGTTTTTCTTGACCTAAAATTTCACGACATCCCCAACACGGTCGCCAAGGCCGTGACGGCTGCCGTGCGGCTCGACGTGCAAATGCTCACGGTCCACACGAGCGGCGGTTTGGAAATGATGCGCGCGGCGGAGGCCTCGGCGCAACTGGCGGCGAAAATGAACGGGCGGGCCGCGCCGCTGGTGCTGGGCGTGACGGTATTGACGAGTTCCAACAGCAGCACGATGGCGGAAATCGGTTGCGAGCCGAATGTCGTTGCCCAGGTTGAACGCCTCGCCCGGCTCGCGGTGCAAGCCGGTTTGCGCGGGCTGGTTTGTTCACCGCTGGAAATTGTTGCGCTGCGAAAAATCCTGCCCGCACAGGTCCAGTTGGTGACGCCCGGCATCCGCACTCGCCTCGGCGAAGCCTCCGGCGCAGCCTGGGCCGGCGCGGAAAAGGCCGACGACCAGAAGCGCACGCTCAGTCCGCGCGAGGCGATCCAGGCGGGCGCGAACTGGCTGGTCATCGGCCGGCCGATTTATGCCGCCGAAAATCCACGCGCGGCGGCGGAGAAAATTCTGGAGTCGCTAAATTAACCACGGATGACACGGATAAACACGGATTGGTAGGGCGCGCAGTCCGCTGCGCGCCGTCGGGTGAATCTGGCAAAACTACGGCGGGCAGAGACTGCCCGCCTTACCAGTTGAATTTTAAATGACTTCCGCAACCAATGGAGTCTTGCCCGGTTGCTTCGTAGAAATTTCAAATGCCGTTTTCAACCGGGCGATTGCGGATTTGGTCTGGACTGAATCTGTGGCGTGAACGCGGCACAGTCTTTCAGATTTTTCCACGCGCTCGCCGGGTTTGGCGATTTGATCCACACCCACGTCGTAGTTGATGGCGGAGTCTTTCGTGAGCCGCCCGCCGCCGAGGTCGCGGATGACTTCGCCGATGATGCGGGCGTCGCACTTCGCAACGAATCCCGGCTTTTCGGCCTTCAATTCGATAATCACCGGCGCGGTGGTGTCGAGCGCCAGCTTTTTGTTGAACGCACCCAAATCCGCGCCCTGGGCAACGAGCATTTCGTCCCATTTCTTTCGCGGTGCCCCGGAATTTAAACAATCCTCAGCCTGTTTGCGCGCGGCGGCGAGCGTTTTGGCCTTGCGCGTTTGCACCAGCAAATGCGCGGCGCAATCAAGGACGAGTGAGCGGAGGTCGGCGAACGTGCTGCTGGCATCTTGCCGGCAGAACTGACTTGATTTGCCCTGCCAGCGGGACGCTGGCAGCACGCTTGGATCGAGACACGCCACACTTTCCTTCACCTCCAGCCAGTTGCCGGCAGCGCGGCCCAGCGGCGTGTTCATGTCCGTGAGCACCGCCCGGGTGTTCACGCCGCATTCATTCCCGAGCGCAACCATTGCTTTTGCAAGTTTGCGGGCGTCGGTCCTGGTTTGCATGAACGCGGCGCAGCCGAATTTCACGTCCAGCACGAGCGCATCAAGGCTTTCGGCGAGTTTTTTGGAAAGAATTGAGGCGGTGATGAGCGGGATGCTCGGCACGGTGCCGGAAACGTCGCGAAGCGCGTAAATTTTCTTGTCGGCCGGAACCATCCGGTCGGTCTGGCCGCAGATGACGCAACCGACTTTCTGGACCTGCTCGACGATTTTTCCAGCGGGTAGCAAGGTTTTGAAACCGGGAATGGAATCGAGTTTGTCGAGTGTGCCGCCGGTGATGCCCAGGCCGCGCCCGGAAACCATCGGCACGCGGAAGCCGAGGCACGCGAGCAGCGGCGCGAGCGGCAGCGAAACCTTGTCGCCAATGCCGCCGGTGGAATGTTTGTCCAC
>DLMG01000168.1:11103-13147 GCA_002479245.1 Verrucomicrobia subdivision 3 bacterium UBA7542
TCGCCGGAATCGCGCATGGCCAGCGTGAGCGCGGTGGTCTCGGCGGTGGTCAGGCCGCGAAAATAAATGGCCATGAGCATCGCGGCCATCTGGTAATCGGGGATTTTTCCGGCGGTGAACTCGCGGACGAAATTTTGAATCTGCTCCGGCGCGAGGGTTTTACCTTCGCGTTTGCTTTCAATTAACGAAAGAAAGTTCACGATTCAGCCCGTAAATTTCTTCGCTGCGATGCTGGCGTTGTGGCCGCCGAAACCGAACGAATTGTTGATGATGACGTTCACTTTCAACTCGCGCGCGGTGTTCGGCACGTAGTCCAGATCGCACTCGGGATCGGGCACCTGCAAATTAATGGTTGGCGGGACGACGCCGTGTTTGATGGCGAGCACGCAGACCGTCATTTCCACCGCGCCCGCCGCGCCGAGCATGTGGCCGGTCGCGCCTTTGGTGGAACTGATGGCCACCATTTTCGCATGGCTGCCGAAAACGGTCTTGATGGCCTGCGTTTCACAAACATCGCCCTGCGGTGTGGAGGTGCCGTGGGCGTTGATGTAGGAAATGTCCCCGGGGTTCAAGCCACCCTGGCGCAGCGCCATTTTCATGCAACGAGCCGCGCCTTCGCCGCCGGGGGGCGGCGCGGTGAGATGGTGCGCGTCAGCCGTGTTGCCGTAACCGACGATTTCGCAATAAATCTTCGCGCCGCGCTTTTTGGCATGTTCCAACTCTTCGAGCACGATGACCCCGGAGCCTTCGCCCATGACGAAGCCGTCGCGTTCCTTGTCGAACGGGCGTGAGGCGCGTTTGGGATCGTCGTTGCGCGTGCTCATGGCCCGCATCGCGCAAAAGCCGCCAATGCCGATGGGCACGATCGTCGCTTCCGCGCCGCCGGCGAACATCGCCTGCGCGTCGCCCATTTTGATGGAACGCCAGGCTTCGCCGATGGCGTGATTGGCCGTGGCACAGGCGGAGCAGGTGGCGAAATTCGGTCCGCGCAAATTCTTGTATATCGAGAATGTGCCGGAGGCCATGTTGCCAATGAGCATCGGGATCATGAACGGCGAGAGCCGGTCGGGACCGCGTTGGAACAAAATTTTGAGTTGTTCGGTGGTGGTGGACAAACCGCCGATGCCGGAGCCGATGATGACGCCGATTTCGTCACGGTTTTCCCGGTCGAGGTCGAGTCCGGAATCGAGCAGCGCCTGGTGCCCGGCGAAAATGCCGAATTGCGAATAACGATCCGTCCGCCGGACCTCCTTCGGCGACGGGAATGCCGGCAGCGGATCAAAATTTTTCACCTCGCCGGCGATCTGCGTGTCGAAGGGTGTCGCGTCGAACGCGGCGATGCGGTCAATGCCGCATTGGCCGGAAACGAGGTTGTTCCAGAAAACATCGAGTTGATGTCCGAGCGGCGTCACCACCCCGAGGCCGGTGATGACCACGCGGCGGTCTATCCAATTGCTTGCCATAAATTAAAAAGGGGCAGCTCGCTGAGTTCAGTCGAAACTGCCCCGATGTGGTAAAACCCGCAACTATTTTTGATGTTCTTCGATGTATTTGATCACATCGCCGACGGTCAGGAGTTTTTCCGCCTGTTCGTCCGGCACTTCGATGCCGAATTCCTCTTCCAGCGCCATGATCAACTCGACGGTGTCGAGCGAATCCGCCCCGAGGTCTTCGATGAATTTCGCCTCCGGCGTTACTTGATCCGGCTTCACGCCGAGTTGTTCGACAATGATATCTTTTACCCGTTGGTCAATAGGTTTGTCAGCCATAAGTTAATTTTGACCTGTCTCTATGCCATGAACGCCAAAATCGTCAAGCCTTGAATTATAATTTTTTTCAATCACATCACCATCCCGCCGTCCACCGCCAAAACCTGCCCGGTGATATAACGCGCCGCCGGGCTGGCGAAAAACAATGCCGCCTCCGCCACGTCACCCGGCTGGCCCAGACTGGCCAGCGGAATCTGCTTGAGCAGGGCGGTCCGTGCCTCCGGGCCGAGCGCCTCGGTCATCTTGGTCTCGATGAATCCGGGGGCGATGGCGTT
>DLMG01000375.1:0-1514 GCA_002479245.1 Verrucomicrobia subdivision 3 bacterium UBA7542
GATGGTTCGGAGGCGCCGCTCGTTTCCGATGCGCAGGTGGACACCGCGCCCAAAATGCCGGGGCAGATTGTTTTTTCCCCCGACGGCAAAAAGCCGGGCAACAATCACAACAAGTTCGGCGGCAATTTTCTTTTTTGCGACGGCAACGTCCAAACCACTCCCGCCCGGCTGGCATTTCCCCTGCCGCAGGCGACCAACGTCATTTTACTGAACCCGAAACCCTAGTCATGGAAGTCAAAGTTCAGTGCGGGTGCGGAACGCGGTTTGCGTTCGATGTCGAGCCGGTGAACGGCCGGATGCCGGTGCGGGTCAATTGTCCCGGTTGCGGCGCGGATGGAACCGATCTGGCCAACGAGGTGATTCGCCAGAAACTCGCCGCGACCGCGGCCCCGACCCCGGTGCCGCCGGTTGCCGTCGCCCCAGCGCCGGTCCCGCAAGCTGCCGTCGCCCCAGTTGCCGCCGCATCCGTGCCCTTTTGTCCCCGGCACCCGAAGAATCCGGCAACAGAAACCTGCCGTGTTTGCGGCAAACCCATTTGCGGCGAGTGCATGGAACAGTACGGTTATGTTTGTTCGACTTATTGCCGGAAGCGTGCGGAACAGACCGGGATGGACTTGCCGGTTTATGCAAAGCAGCGGGCGGTCATCGAGGCCAGAGTTGCCTGGGTGGGCGCGTTGATCTTGCGGGCCGCCGTTTTCCTGGTGGTCGTTCTTGTGGGCGCATGGAGCTGGTACACATTTTTCGGCTCGCATCCGCGCGTCATTTATTCGGAGAAACTTCCCCACGGCGACCGGGCGCGGTTCTATCAATTCCTGGTTCCAAACCAGGTGCTTTCAATCAAGGCAAACCAAATGACCTTGTTCGATTTGGCGGAACAAAGGCAACTATGGTCGGTCGCCTTGAATTCGGGAATCCCCGCGCCGGTCCCGTTGAATGCCGCCCGGGGCGAAATCGAGGAACCCGCCCGACTTTATCCCGAGCCGCACGTCATCGCCACGGCGAACGATCTTTGGATTTTGTTTCCGGGCCACCTCGCGCAGTACGACCGGCGCAGCGGCACCAGCAAACAGGAAATACCGTTGAACCCGCCGTTCTTCGGCATGGCGCAAAGCGACAGTGGCATGACGGTGATTTCCTCCGATGAATCCGGGCGCGAAACCATCACCCGCATAGCGTTTCCCAATGGCACGGTTCAAACCGTACCGATTGAATCCGGTGCCGCCGTGGCATCGCCATCCCAGAGCCAGCCGCAATCATCCACCACTGCGTTATCCACCAACAGCGCGGGCTACGCGACGTTGGCGAAGCTGGCGAACGCCGCCCAGGCCAGGGAAAGGACAAGCTGGGGCGACAAGTTTGTGCCTGACGGAGCCAATGTCGTGCAGATGAAAGTGGATTTAATCGAGCGCAAGACGATTACCCATCAGGCAATGAAGGCCCAGAAAAAATCCCTGGTCGAAGACAATCTCACCTCCGGTCAAAGCATGGAAGCTTCCGAACAGATGATCAACGAC
>DLMG01000375.1:1587-2623 GCA_002479245.1 Verrucomicrobia subdivision 3 bacterium UBA7542
CAGACCGGCGGCGTGGAAGAGGAAGATGCCAGCCGATACCAGGTCACCTTACGCCGGTGGCCGGCCAGCACCGCCCCGGATTGGACAGGTGAAGTCATCGGCTCTCCCTCGTTTTTCGCGCTCAAAATCCGGGATGTATTGGTGGCGGGGAATTCCATTCATGTTTTCGACAAGAACAACAAGAATCTTTGGACGGCCAGCCTCACGTACTCCATCCCGCCTCATTATTTGGAGGATTTCGCCACGGAAGCTGATCCGCCGTGCGTTGAATCGGACAACACCCTGTATGTTTTTGACCGGGGAATGCTGACCAGTTTCGATGCGGCGACCGGCCAGGTGCATTGGCGGCTCACCAGCGTCGGCATTTCCCAGGTGCAACTGGACGGCCAGGGGCACCTTTACGTGACCAGCACGACGGCCAGCCCGGACGCCATTCAATTTTCCCAGCAGTTTAATTTATCCTCAAAGGTGGACCCCGTGATTCTGAAAGTGGAGGCCACAACCGGCCGGGTGCTGTGGCGCAACGAGGGCATCGGGGACAAATGCTTCCTTTCCGGGAAATTTATTTACGCCGCGCGCGCCGCGAAGAACCCCTTGATCACTCCGGGCGAAGATCCGGTTTTGTATTTTGATTTGTACCGGCTGAGCCCGTCCGATGGACACGTGATGTGGGATTACCCGCAGTCCCGTCATCCGGTGCAAATCGAAGTGCAGGGAAATGAAATCCTGCTCCACTTCCGGGGCGAATTGCAGGTCTTGAAGTTTTTCAGTCTTTAAGCCGGCTATTTTATCCCCTGAACGGCCCGTCACATTAGCACCGTGGCTTCAGCCCGGCGATTTCTGGCGGGGGTAAAGACGGAGCCGTTTCAACGGCTTCGGCGCAGCATGGCAAACCGTTGAAACGATTCGACGTCGTTCCATACCGTTCCGCACCGGGCTGAAGCCGCGGTGTTAATGAGAGGCCAAACGAGGTGCCGGGACAAACTTCCCCGATTTATCCCAAACTCCGAAATAGGAATGGTAGCGCACGCGGCCC
>DLMG01000072.1:0-2832 GCA_002479245.1 Verrucomicrobia subdivision 3 bacterium UBA7542
TTCGGGCGCAATTTCAAAATCAAGCTGCAATACGAAGACGCCGCGAAGCTGTTTTTGAAACGGCTCAAGGGCGTGACCGAACCCGAACGCAAACGGAAGATCATCGGCCGGACGTTCATCGAAGTTTTTCAGAATGCGGCGCGGCGCGCGGGCCAGGCGAAATTTCTCGCGCAAGGAACGCTCTATCCCGACGTGATCGAGTCCGTGCCGATTGACGGCAATCCCGCCGCGCTCATCAAGAGCCATCACAATGTCGGCGGGCTGCCGAAGAAAATGAAATTTGCGCTCGTTGAGCCGCTGAAATGCCTGTTCAAAGACGAGGTGCGCCAGCTCGGGATCGAACTCGGTTTGCCGAAGGAAATCGTTTTGCGCCAGCCGTTTCCCGGACCGGGACTGGCCGTGCGCATTCTCGGCGAAGTGACGCCGGAACGCTGCGCGATTTTGCGGAACGCCGACGCCATCGTCGTTGCGGAGATGAAAGCGAACGGGCTTTACTACAAAATCTGGCAGAGCTTCGCGGTATTACTGCCCGTGCGCAGCGTGGGCGTGATGGGCGACGAACGGACTTATGATTACACCATCGCCATCCGCGCGGTAGAATCGCAGGACGGCATGACGGCGGACTGGGTGAAACTGCCCTACGCATTGCTGGAGAAACTCGCCAGCCGCATCATCAACGAGGTCAAGGGCGTGAACCGCTGCGTTTTCGACATCACCAGCAAGCCGCCGGGGACGATTGAGTGGGAATGATTCAGCGCGATTTTTTTCTGGTTTGCGGGGCGGCGCGGGTTTAATCTGGACATACAGTCAACCTATGCCGGCTTATGGACATTGTTTTTAATTGCCCTCATTGCGAACAGGAACTGGCGGTGGACAACTCCGGCGCTGGCTCGGAAATCCAGTGCCCGTCGTGCGGCGCGAAAATCATGATTCCGGCGGAAGCCACGCCGCCGGCTCCTGAACCCGCTCCGGCGGGAGCGGTTGGTGGCGGCTCTCAAGCCAGCCACACCATCGCCTCGTCCGCCGCCGCCAAAATCGAAATGCACCTCAAGGTGCCCGTGCGTGACCGGCCGGGCGAGGTTCTCATTGCCAAACCGAAACCGCCGTTGGAGGCGGCCAAGGGCGCCGACAAAAAAGTCCGGGTCCGGACGATTCGGCACGCCGCCTGCGTTGAAGGGGGCCATGACAAGTTTGATGAAAAGGCTGCGGAATTTTTGAATGAAGTCGGCGAGGCCAACCTCGTTGGCATTCACACGGTCGGCTACACACACTTTGACGTCGGCACACAAAAGGTAGTGGAGGATTACGGCATTCTGGTTGTTTACCGGGGATGAATCCACTTGTGCCCGCCTTGACTTGCTGGTTTCAGGTCGTTACTGTCGCCACATGAATCGTCGGCCTGGTTTACTGTTCATCGTCGCTGCGTGCGTGGTGTTGTTTCCCTTTCGCGCGCCGGCGCCGTTGTATTATGTGCCGGGTGAAGGCTGGTATTACGAGCTGTATGGCCAGAACGCCAGGTGGCAGCGCCCCCGGGCCAAGGAACAATTGGACGTTGCGGAACAGGCTTTCGCCAAGAACGACTTCAACACCACGCTCCATGCCGCGCACCGCGTCTTGCGCGTGTGGCCGTTGTCAGACTACGCGCCGGACGCGGAATATCTCATTGGCCGCTGCCTCGAGACGTCAGGCAAGGATGAAGCCGCGTTCAAAGCCTACCAAAACATCATCGAAAAATATCCGCGCAGCAGTCGCTATGAAGAAGTGCTCTGGCGGCAGTATGAAATCGCCAACCGTTTCCTCGGCGGCGAATGGTTCAGAATCTGGGTTTACATCCCGCTTTATCCCTCGATGGATCAAACGGCGCAAATGTTCGACAAAATCGTCAACAACGGCCCTTACAGCGACGTCGCCCCGCACGCGCAATTGCGCAGCGGCGCCGCGCGCGAAAAGGAGAAAAATTATCCCGAGGCGGTGAAGGCTTACGCCACCGCCGCCGATCGTTACTACAACCTGCCGACCATTGCCTCCGACGCGCTGTTTCGTGAAGGCCTTTCGTATGCGCGGGAGGCGGCGAAGGCTGAATACGACCAAAGCACCGCGATGCAGGCGATTGAGAGGTTCACGGATTTCATCACGCTTTATCCCGATGACCGGCGCGTGCCGCGAGCGGAAAAAGCCATTGCCTGGCTCAAGGCCGAACAGGTGCGCGGCAATTTTGAAATCGCGCAATTCTACCAAAAGAGCAAGAAGTGGAACGGCGCGCTGGTTTATTACAACGAAGTGCTGCAACTGGATCCAAACTCGCCTTACGCCGCTTCCGCGCGCCAGCGCATTGAAGCCCTCAAACCGCGCGTTCAAGCGTCAACCGCCAACTGAAATGCGTCTGCCGGAAATTTTTGCCGTTTCCGCGATGGCGGCGTTGCTTGCCGGTTGCGCCGGCTACCATCTCGGCCCGGTCAACGGCGCGGTCGCGGGTGAAAAGTCGGTTGAAGTTTTGCCGTTCAACAACCAGACGCTTCAACCACGGCTCGGCGACGCGGTCACCCAGGCGTTGCGGGAACGGCTCCAAACCGACGGCACTTACCATCTCGCCACGCACAGTCCCGGTGACGTCGTCGTCAGCGGTGTGATTACGCGCTACAACCGTGAAGGGTTGAGCTATTTGAATAATGACGTCACTACGACGGAGAATTACCGGGTTGGCATCACCGCCCGCGTCATCGCGCGCGAACGCGCCACGGCCAAAGTGTTGTTCGATAAAAACGTGAACGGCTACACGCTGATTCACGTTGGCACGGATTTGGCGGATTCGGAGCGCCAGTCGCTGCCGCT
>DLMG01000072.1:2951-3614 GCA_002479245.1 Verrucomicrobia subdivision 3 bacterium UBA7542
GCGTGTGGTAAAAACAGTTGAATGGGTTGAGACCAATTCGTATTCTGCCTTGTTTTTCGTAACCAACAATTGGACAAACCATCAACCATTATGACAAAAAATACCTCTAAAATCGCAGTTCTGAGCCTCTTTGCCGCGGCTCTCGTCGCCATGCCCGCGTTGTCGCGCGCGGAAGGCTCCAGCACAAACGCACCGGCGGTGCCCGGCCAAACCCCCGCCCAGCCCAAGAAACATGGCAACCCGCCTTTCCATGGCAACCTGAGCGCGGTGGACACGAAGGCGATGACGCTTACCGTGGGCACGCTCACGCTGCAAGTCACGCCCGACACCAAGATCACCAAGGACGGCAAGTCGGCCACACTGGCTGACGGCGTGGTGGGAGAGCAGGTCAGTGGCGCTTACAAGAAAACTGACGATGGCAAACTCAACGCCACCAGCGTCCACTTCGGCGCCAAAGTCGAAAAGAAAAATGCGGAAACTTCGGGCGCCGGTGGCAGCCGTTGATGATCCGGAGTTTTTTTGAATCTTCAAGGCGGGCGGCAACGCCCGCCTTTTTTATGCCCGCTTCCACCAACCGGTGAGACTTTTTGACTTTTGCGCCTGCGGCAGTTGATTTTGCATCACGAGCAACTGGCTGCGTGCCGCCGTCAGCGCCATGATGAA